>JBOHWM010000105.1:0-7431 GCA_050736555.1 Binataceae bacterium (SeqCode) | reverse complement strand
GTCATGATGAACGCGAGCAGACGCTGAATCAGTTGCTGGTCGAGATGGACGGCTTCGAAGCCAACGAGGGCGTGATCCTGGTGGCCGCGACCAACCGTCCCGACGTGCTCGATCCCGCACTCTTGCGTCCGGGCCGCTTTGATCGGCGCGTGGTGGTGCCACGTCCCGACGTGAAGGGGCGCGAAGGAATTCTGCGCGTTCATACGCGCCGGGTGCCATTGTCCGAGGATGTCGACGTGATCAAGTTGGCGCGTCAGACGCCGGGCTTTGCCGGTGCGGACCTCGAAAACCTGGTGAATGAAGCGGCGTTGCTGGCTGCGCGGCGCAATAAGGAACGCGTCGAGATGATCGATTTCGAGCTCGCCAAGGACAAGGTTCTCATGGGGGCTGAGCGGCGCTCGATGGTGATATCGCTGGCGGAGCGGCGCAACACGGCGTACCACGAAGGCGGACACGCGCTGGTTGCGATGCTGTTGCCGGGCGCCGATCCGGTTCACAAGGTTACGATTATCCCACGAGGAATGGCCCTGGGTGTCACGCAGCAATTACCACTCGATGATCGTTATACCTATTCGCGCGATTACCTGATGACTCGCCTGTCGATGATGTTTGGCGGACGTGTGGCCGAGGAGCTGGTGTTCGGTCACATGACCACTGGCGCCGGCGACGATATCGAGAAGGCGACCGAACTCTCGCGCAAAATGGTCTGCGAATGGGGTATGAGCAAGGAACTTGGCCCGATGACCTTTGGCCGGCGTGAAGAGCAGGTCTTCTTGGGCCGCGATATCGCGCATCAGAAGAACTACTCGGAGCATACGGCGGTTGAAATCGACCGCGAAGTGCGGCGTATCGTGGACGAGGCTTATCAGAACGCTCGTCGGCTGCTGAACGAAAATATGCCGGTCCTGCACACGGTGGCGGAACGGCTGTTGGAAAAAGAAGTGCTTGAAGGTGCCGAAGTGGCTGAGATGGTCAAAGCGTATCAGGAGGGGCGTGAATTCCCTCCTAGCCGCGCGCGCACGGATGTCCATGCGCCACCAAGCAATCCCAGCAATCGTGAGAAGAAGCAGCCCGACGAGGCTGGTGTGCCAGGACTTCCTCCGAAACCGGTGCTGGCCTGACGCCACCAGGCGCCGAGCCATCCCTGCAAGAGCACGTCTCTATCTATAACTCATCACGTTGAGTGTGAGCGGCATTTGCCCAAAAGGCATCCCGCTTCCGTGGTATCGACCTGAACCTTTTCGCCAAAAGAGTTCGTTAAAAAGTCGTACAAAGTCACCCGTTACCGCACCCTGATACTGCATCTTGTCGAACACGAATGGCAGACCATTCGCCTCGAGCGACGGGGAGCGGGGGTGATTTCGAAGTGCAGGTGGGGCCCATCCGCATTCCTGGCGTTCCCGAGCAAAATCCAGCAGTTGTCCGCGCCTGACGAAATCACCGTGCCCCGGCCTCGGTATCGCGCTGCCCTTCTTAACGTACGCATAAAGTGCAAATGTCCCCTTGCCCATGTCAATGGTTACGTGGCCGATGGCTATCGTTAAAGCCAATGCGCAGGCATTGCGGCTCCGAAACGGTGCCGTCGTGCGATTTCCCGCCGTGATGGGCGTGCTTAACGTCACGCCTGATTCATTTTCGGATGGTGGCAGCTTCCTGGAACCGTCGCGCGCGATCGCACATGGGCTCGAGATGGAAGCGGCGGGTGCCGCTATTATCGATATCGGCGGCGAGTCCAGTCGTCCGGGCGCGCACGCGGTGAGCGTCGAGACCGAGATGGAGCGGGTGTTACCGGTTATCAAGGGGCTGGTGCGACGCCTAACCTCGCCGATCTCGATAGACACGCGCAAGGCCACGGTCGCGCGCGCGGCTTTGGAAGAAGGTGCCGCGATCGTCAATGACATCAGTGGACTGCAATTCGATGCGGCGATGTTGCCGACGGTGGCGCATGCCGAGGCCGCGCTGGTGCTGATGCATATGCGGGGGACGCCCGAGGTGATGACCCGGCTGGCACGTTATCGTGATGTGGTGGCTGAAGTATGTGCATTTCTGCGCCGCCAGTCGCGACGCGCGATTGAGGCCGGCGTGCCGCCTTCGCGCATTATCGTCGATCCGGGTTTGGGATTCGCCAAAAACGCGCGTCACAACCTACTTCTAATCGGTGGTTTGCCTCGTATCCGCGGACTAGGCTATCCGGTATTGATAGGGGCATCACGCAAAAGTTTTATAAAGCGAATTGCCGGATCGACTCCGAGCGAGCTGCTGTACGGCACTGCGGCGATAAACGCGCTTGCGATTGCCGCGGGCGCTGCGATCGTACGGGTGCATGATCCGGCTCCGGCGGTGACGGTGGTAAGAATGGCGGCGGCAATCGCGGCGGCGAGCCGCACCTGACACAACGGCGAACATGCATATTTTCGCGGTTATACCCAGGCCCCGATGGCAGGATCTCTTGGATATTATCATCGTCGCGTACGTGATTTACCGGATCGCTTTGTTGATCCGCGGCACGCGTACGATGCAGATGGTGATCGGGTTGTTGATCGTGGCGGCCGCTTTTGTCGGCTCGCAGATGCTCGGGCTGTTTACGCTCAACTGGCTGCTGAATAATTTCCTCGGCTCCCTCATCGTGATACTTGTGGTGATTTTTCAGGCGGATATCCGGCGCGCCCTGACCGGAGTGGGCGCGCGTTCGTTATTTTCCGCCAGGCCCAATGTGGCGAACATTGCGCAGGAGTTGTCGGCGGCGGCGGAATGGCTCGCCGCACGCCGCATTGGCGCGCTGATCGTGCTTGAGCAGGAAGTCGGCCTGCATGAATTTGTCGAAACCGGCCGCTCGATCCAGGGACGCGTTTCACCCGAACTGATTGAAACCATCTTTATGCGCGGATCGCCGCTTCACGACGGCGCGGTGATTATCAAAGGCGATCAGGTATTGGCGGCCGCCTGCCTGCTGCCGTTATCGTCAAATCCGAATGTGAGCTTGACGCTCGGCACGCGCCATCGGGCCGCGATCGGCCTGAGTGAAGATAACGACGCCGCGGTTATCGTGGTCTCGGAGGAAACCGGCGGGATTTCGCTGGCGCTGGCCGGCGAGCTGCGCCGCGACCTTCGGCCGATGGAGCTGATGGCGGTTTTGCAGAACTTGCCGGCGTGATGGACGGCGCGGAGAATCGGACTGTGGGCGTCGGGATTTACTTGGCGGATGCGCTTTGAGGAGATAACCAGGCGGCTGCGGCCGGCGGCGCTGATTGGTCATTTTCGGCGCAATCTCGGCCTGCGTCTGATCTCGCTGTTGCTCGCCATTGGTCTTTGGATCTTCGTCAACGCCGGCCAGCACGGGGCGATGATTACGCTACAGGTGCCGGTTAGCTATCGCGAGTTGCCGGCTGGTTACGTGATCACCAATCCGCATCCCGACTTCGTCAAAGTTCAGGCTTCCGGTCCGCGCACACTGCTCTCGTTGATCGATTCCAGCCGCTTGACCGTCAGGCTCGATTTGACCAACGTGGGCGTCGGGCAAGCCTCGTTTAAATTGAGTCCGGATAGCTTTAATGTCCCGCGGCAAACCAATGTCATCAGCATTTCGCCTTCTCAAATCGTGCTTGACATCGATCGGATCGTAACGCGTGATGTGCCGGCGCGCCTGTACGTGACGGGCAAACCAGCCAGCGGCTACAAGGTCTCATCGATTTCCCTGGTACCGCCGGTCGCGACCGTGGTGGGGCCGAGCCTCTATGTCGCGCGGCTTGAGGATATCGATACCGAACCCTGCAACCTTAACGGCGCCGATGGAAATCTCACGTGCGAAGTCAACCTGGTCGACCCGGGCGCGATGGTCAGTCTAGAAACGGATACGGTCACCGCCAAATTGATCGTGATTCCAGTGATCACCAGCCGGGAATTTCATGCCGTGCCGGTTGAAGTACGGAACAGTGGTTACAAATTCAAGATTGAGCCACGACAGGTTTCGGTGACCGTCAGAGGTCCCGAACCGGAGTTGGCGAAATTGGACCTCAAGGGTTCTGTGTATGTTGAGGCCGAAGGGATCGCGCCGGGGTTTCATGAGGTGCCGGTGCAGGTTGATTTGCCCGACGGAGTGAGGCTCGTGCGTCAGGCGCCGCAGCGGGTTAGACTTCACATGTACCGGGAAAAACAGGCGGCAAACGGTTGAGCACTAATCACTCCAGGCTTTTCGGCACCGACGGTGTGCGCGGCGTGGCCAATTCCGAGCCGATCACTTCCGAAACCGCGCTCAAGCTCGGGCGTGCGCTGGCTCACGTGTTCAAAAACGTCAACGGCCGCCATCGCCGTATTCTGATCGGCAAAGATACGCGGCTGTCTGGCTATATGCTCGAAACGGCGTTGGCCTCGGGCATCTGCTCGATGGGTGTTGACGTGTGGCTGGTGGGGCCATTGCCCACGCCCGGTATCGCTTTTCTGACGCGCAGTATGCGCGCCGACGCCGGCGTGGTTATCTCCGCTTCGCACAACCCGTTTCAAGACAACGGGATCAAGTTTTTCTCGCGCGACGGTTTCAAGCTTGACGATGACAGTGAGCGGCGCATCGAGGAATTGGTGTTCGAGGATGGCGCCCTCGGGCATTTTCGCGCGCGCGCGGGCGATATCGGCAAAGCTGCCCGGATAGAGGACGCGATCGGACGTTACTTGGTGTTCCTCAAGACCTGCGTGCCCCGGTTGGTCAGCTTCGAAGGTCTCAAAGTGGTGATCGATTGTGCCAATGGTGCGGCTTACAAGGTAGGCCCGGACGTGCTCGAGGAACTCGGTGTCGAGGTGATGGCGATTGGCGTTGACCCCGACGGCACCAATATCAATCTTGGATGCGGCGCGGTACATCTGGAGACTTTGCGCACCGCCGTGATGCGCGAGCATGCCGATCTCGGGATTGCGCTTGACGGCGACGCCGATCGCGCGATGTTGGTTGATGAGCGCGGCGAGGTCTTCGACGGCGACGACGTGATGGCCCTGATGGGGCAACGGATGGCTGCCGCCGGGCAGCTCAACGCGAATACGGTGGTGGCCACTGTGATGAGTAACTTCGGACTGGAGCGCGCGCTCGCCCGCGACCATATCAAGCTGGTGCGCACTGAAGTGGGAGATCCCGCGGTGGCGCATGAAATGCGTGCGAACTCCTATAATCTCGGCGGCGAACAGTCCGGCCACGTTATTTTCATGGACCATTCGACCACTGGGGACGGCCTTATCACGGCGCTGCTGGTGCTGTCGCGCATGGCGGAAGGGCGGCGTCCGCTGAGTGAACTTCGCGCCATGCGCCGCGTGCCCCAGGTACTTGAAAACGTGCGCGTGCGCGAACGGTTGCCGCTGGGCGAAATGCCCGAAGTGCGGCGGGTGATGGCTTCCGTCCAGGATCGGCTCGGTGACAACGGACGGTTGCTGGTGCGCTATTCAGGCACCGAGATGCTCGCGCGAGTGATGATTGAGGGTGAGGATCACGGCGAAATTGCGGGGATGGCCCATGAGATCGCCGAGGTCATCCGCGCGCGAGTCGGCGGCGAGAAGTAAACCGCACCGCCGGGCGCGGTTCCCGTGCGAAGTCACGCGGGAATAAAATCTTGTAGGTTCGCTTTTCGCTGACGGTATGATCAAGCTCGGCGTCAATGTTGATCACGTTGCCACGCTCAGGCAGGCCCGCGGGGTGGATTATCCTGATCCGGCCGAGGCCGCGACGGTGGCGGAGCGCGCGGGCGCGGACGCGATTACGGTGCATCTGCGCGAAGACCGGCGTCATATTCAGGATGCCGACCTGACCCGCATCCGCGACGCTATCCGAATCCATCTCAATCAGGAGATGGCGCCGGTGGCGGAGATGGTTGAAATCGCGATCGAGCTGCGGCCTGACGAAGTATGCCTGGTGCCGGAGCGGCGTCAGGAGGTCACGACCGAAGGCGGTATCGACGCCGCCGGGTTAAAGGAACGACTGCGCCCGATGATCGATCGCCTCCGAATGGCGGATATCGGCGTCAGCTTGTTTATTGATCCCGAACCGCGGCAGATCGAGGCGGCGGCGATGCTGGGTGCGGATCACGTTGAACTTCATACGGGCAGGTATGCCACGCTGACCAATAGCGGCCCGGCGACAATGGTGATGCGTGCGCGCGGAGTGAGGCGCACCAGCTCACGTGAAGGGCAGGCCGCTACGCCTGTCGCGCAATTGGATGCGGCGGCGGCTCGCGAACTCGAAAAGCTCGCGCGGGCCGTCACTATCGCGCACGAACTTAAGCTCAAGCCAAATGCCGGTCACGGCCTCAATTATCACAATCTCGGCCCAGTCGCCGCGCTGGAGGGCCTCGATTGGCTTCACATCGGCCACGCAATTGTCGCGCGCGCGGTAATGGTTGGGATGGGACGCGCCGTCAGTGAGATGAAGGCACTGATCGACGGTGCCGCCGCGCGCCGCAATCGCAAGCGAACTTCGCGATCCCGCTAACCGCGCGGGCATCATGGCGGAGAACGATCTTGATACTGCTCAATGCGGCTCAGAGCCGCGAACTGGATAGTCTCAGTCAACGCAAGTACGGAGTGGCCTCTTACGCGCTGATGTCACGCGCGGGCGCAGCCGTTGCCGACGCGGTCGCGCTGCGATGGCCCGCCGCGCTCGGCCGCGGGGTGCTGGTGATTGCGGGCAAGGGCAATAACGGCGGGGACGGTTTTAGCTCGGCGCGCCGGCTTCTGGATTTGGGAGGCGCCGTGCGTGTAATCCTGCTCGCGCAAGTGAACGATCTCAAAGGTGACGCCTCACGCGCGTGCGCCGATTTCGTTGCGAAGGGCGGCGTGGTGACCGAATGCGATCGCGCGGATCAGTTGGGCGCATTGATCAATAGTGCGCCGCATGAAGTGGTGATCGACGCGATTTTTGGGACCGGGCTCAACGCGCCGGTGCGCGATCCAGCCGCCGCCGCGATTACGACGACCAATCAGCTCGATGTCCCAATCGTGGCCATTGATATGCCGTCGGGAATCAATTCGGATACGGGTGCGGTGATGGGCGTCGCGGTTCGTGCCACCCTGACCGTCACTTTCGGTCTCGCCAAATATGGTCATGCGTCGTATCCCGGCGCCGATTATTGCGGCGGATTGGAAATCGCCCGGATTGGCTTCGCCCGCCGCGCGCTGCAAGACGTTGCGCCGCGTGGCCGCCTGATCGAGGCCACGGAGGCCACCTTCATGCTTCGTCCACGTGGTCTTAATACGCACAAGGGTACCTATGGGCATGTGCTGGTCATTGCGGGAGGCAGCGGCAAGTCGGGAGCGGCGGTGCTTACTTCGCGCGGTGCGTTGCGAGCCGGAGCGGGTTTGGTCACTGCGGCGATACCGGAATCCGTCGCTGCCATTGTCGCGGCGGGACAGCCGGAATTGATGACCGAGCTGCTGCCGGAGCGCGACGGCCATTTT
>JBOHWM010000104.1:0-6563 GCA_050736555.1 Binataceae bacterium (SeqCode) | reverse complement strand
TATCCGCTGTGGCTCGCCGGATGGTTCGCCAAAACCGTCGGCGCAAGCGGCCAGGCGTTGCGCATCATCGTCGAGACCCCGGCAATGGCCGCCGATCTGTTGCTGGCGCTACTGGTGTTCGTCCTGGTGCGCGCCCGTCGCCCCTCGCTGGCGTGGCTGGCGATGCTGCTGGTGGCGCTCAATCCGGCGCTGCTGTTCGATACCGTGGTATGGGGCCAGACCGATTCGGCGGTCACTTTCGTGATGTTGCTCAGCGTCGCGATGATGAGCGAAGCCGAATTCGAGCTGGGTTGGGGCTTCGCGGCCCTGGCGGTGCTGATTAAACCGCAGGCGCTCACGTTACTGCCGGTGTTGGGATTGTGGACGCTGTTGCGCAGCGCGCCGCGTCGATGGATGCCGGCGGCGCTGTCGTTTGTCATCGTGGTCTTGGTGGGGGCGGCGCCGTTTCAGATTGGCCACGCTTGGAACTGGCTTCCCGCGCTGTATCAATCCACCGCCAACTACTATCACGAGACTTCCGTCAACGCCTTCAACTTCATGGCGCTGGTCGGCGGCGTGCGCCAGCAGGATAGCGGCAGCATCCTGGGCATAACGTATTTCACATTTGGGATGGCGCTGCTGGTGCCGCTCTACGGCTTCCTGCTGTGGATGCTGTGGCGCGCCCCGTCGCGGCGTAATTTGCTGTGCACGTGCTTTCTCGCGCTGTTCGGCTTTTTCATGTTCGCGCCGCGAATGCATGAGCGATATCTCTATCCGGCCTTGGCTTTTGCCGTGCCGCTCGCGTTGGAAGAACCGGCGATGATGGGGGTATTCGTCCTGCTGACGTGCACCTGCTTCATCAATCTCGCTTATGTGCTGCATACGCTGCGCACCACGGTTTTCATGAATGCGCACGACGGTGTGGCAATGATGACGGCGATCGCCAATTTGTTTGGTTTCGCAATCGCCGCCGTTTACGGCTATCGAGCCGGCGCGGCCGCTTCACCGGAAACCGAAGAAGCATGGTTCACTACTATCATCCGCCGCGCGAGAACGGGCTTCACCTGGTGGCCGCCAGCCGTGACCTACGAGTCGTTTCCATGGCTGGGCGCCGATACTCTCGCGTTGGTAGTGATCGTCGCGGTGGCGGCCTTGCTGCGCTTCTGGCATATCGGCCATCCGCACGAGATCGTTTTCGACGAAGTCCACTTTGTCGGCCAGGCGCGTCATTATCTGCGCGGCGAGCCCTTCCTCGATCCCCACCCACCCATAGATAAACTCATCATCGCCCTCGGCATCACGCTGTTCGGCGATCATTCAACAAGCTGGCGGCTGGGCAACGCACTGCTCGGCACGGTGATGGCTGGCGTAACTTATATGCTCGGCCGGCGGATGTTCCGGTCGCGTCTGGCGGGCGTACTTGCCGCCGCGTTTGTCACTTGCGATGGCTTCTTCATCGTCGATTCGCGCATCGGCGTTATCGACATTGCCTATCTCACCTTTGCCGCCATCGCATACCTGTTTCTCTTCAGATTTATTCAGAACGCCAAGCCGCTGGATCGCAGGCGAACGATCCTATACGCCGCGATTGCGCTCGGCCTGTGCCTGGGTTCGAAGCTTTACGTCCCGGGAATCACCTTTCTTCTGGTATTCGGCTTCATGGCGTTCACGCTATGGCGTTCGGAGCCCGCCATGACGGCACTCACGGATAACCAGCGTATCCGCCGTCTGATAGGAGCGGCGCTGTTGATCGGCTCAATTTCCGCGTTTTTGTACGTGGCCGCGTTCCTGCCCAAGTATTATCTCGGATGGTGGGGGGGAATAGCCGACCTCTTCCACTATTACAAGCAGGTGATTTGGTATGAGAACAGTGTGGCCGGCGCCACCCATCCGTATTCGTCGCCATGGTGGAGCTGGCCGTTGATGTTGCGGCCGGTCGCGTATTGGGAGAACTTTCCCAAGATCGGCGACGTCGCGACGATATGGGGCGCCGGCAATCCGCTGACCTGGTGGGCGGTGATTCCCGCCATCACGATCACCGCGGTGCGCGCGCTTGAACGCCCAAATGTAACTCGCGCATTCCTGGTTATCGGTTATCTCTCCTACCTCGTAATCTGGATCCCGATCACGCGTATTCTGTTTCTCTATCATTACATGCCGTCGGTCTATATCGGCTATCTTGCACTGGGTGGAATCATGGCGGAGATGTGGGCGGGCGAGGCTGAATTGTGGGAAGCTCTCGCGCTGATGGTCCCGCTGCTGGTCGCCTACGTTGTGGGCCTTGGCCATATCGCGTCCACGTTCGCGCCGCGATGGCTGCCGGCGCAAATCGGGCTCGGGCATTTGACGTTCAATCTCAGAGAACTGGCGGGAGTTCCGTTCGCGGCTATCGTCGTTTTCACATACATCGCGTTGATGCGGCGGCCGCACGCTGCCAATCGCTTTCTCTTCGTCGCATTCATCGCGACCGCCGCCGCGCTCTTTATTTTCTATCTGCCAATCTGGCTCGGCACGCCGATTCCTCGGGTGGGCTATTACGCGCGGATGTGGTTTGAAGGACCGGGTTTGCACAATTGGATTTGATGGCCGGGCATCGTTCGATAACACGTCAATGCGCCGCGATCGTCATCGCCATGGCGGCGAGCGTGCTGTTCTCGCCTCGTTCCGCATGGCCCGGCTCAACTGGGGTGGGGGTTGTGCAGGGCAAGGTGAACGATGCCAATAAAGCGACCGGCGGTCCGCGCGCGCTCAGTAAAAATCTGCTGGTTAACGGCGATCTGAGCCGCGGGTCGGGCGAGGCTCCCGACGAATGGCGGCACGATGGCTGGATACTCTCACCCGCCGCCACGACTTTCACCTGGACAGCGCCGCGCAACGGCCAGCCGGGCGAGCTGGGAATAGTAAATCATCAGGAAAATGATGCCCGTTGGGTGCAGTCGCTCAGCCTGCGGCCGGGTTGGTATTACCTCAGTGTCGAAGCACGGAGCAAGGAGGTCTTCGGCGTCAAGACCGGGGTAAATATCAGCGTGCTCGAAGACGGCATCGTTTCCAACACGTTGCTCGGGACCAGCGAATGGCAGCGCGTTGCCCTTTATCTCGAGGTTGGCAAGGGTGGCGCCGACGTCGACGTTGCTCTACGAGTTGGCGGCTTTGCCAGTGTCGCGCGAGGAGAAGCCGCCTTCCGCGATCCGCGTGTAGTCAGAATCACGGGACCGCCGCCTTCGGGAACTCCCTTTGTTTACAACCTGACCGCGGTGCGGCGCGCCGAAGGGTCGGGCCCGATCGGCCGTCTGTGGACGCTCGTCGCCACTTTTCTCGGATTCCTGCTGCTGGCGGTAATCGGATGGTGGCTCTATGGCACCTCGATTCCGGCAGCGGGCGAGATTAGAAAGTCGAGTCGTGCAAAACGCCGTAGGCCGCGCCTCGAAGTCGAGCGCCAAGGTGGCCATGAGGCAACTGGACCAACACGGAGGCGCGTGCGCCGATGAGCCTGCCGGCTCCGAGTCGCCGCCGAATTGAGCTTGCGCTTTTTTTCATAACGCTCCTTAGTTTTGCCTATTTTTACCAGGGCGCCGATCAGAGCACCGCCGCGCGCTTCGATCTGATGCGCGCGATCCTTGAACGTCACACGCTCTGGATCGACGGCTATGCCGGCTACAACACCGCCGATATTATCCACATCACCGGCCATTATTATTCTGTCAAGGCGCCTGGCGGCTCATTCACTGGCATTATTCCATGGGCGCTTTTCAGCACTATCCTGTCGCCGCTGTCGCACGCCCGCCCGGCGTTGTATTGGGCGCTCGCCACTTGGCTCACGATCATCTTCTCCACCTCGCTTCTGGTCGCGTTGATGACGGTCGTGATGTATCGCTTCGCACTTGCACTGGGCGCCGACGATGGGCGTGCGGTGGCGCTCGCGCTGATTCTCGCCTTCGCCACTATCATGCTTCCCTATGCCACCGAAATGACCGGAGAGCCAATCGCTGGAGTATGCGGCTTCATCGCATTCTATTTGCTCGCGACGCATGACCAACGTCCCGCCGCCGGGCGTGCGACGGTGGCGGGGGCGCTGGCCGGGTGGGCGGTGCTATGCGATTTCCCGTCGATCATCATCGCGCTGGCGCTGGCAATTTATGCGCTTTTCCGGCTCGGCCGCATTCGCCATATCGCCGCTTTCGCGAGCGGCGCCGCCGCCATTGCAGTGGTGTTGTTCGCTTACAATCAGGCCGCTTTTGGCAACCCGCTGTTTTTGAGCTACCAGGCCTATAGGCTTCCCGGCAATACGCAATTTCCCGAGCAGGCCGCCGGCTTTGTCGGACTGACTTACCCCAAATTATGGATACTGAGGAAAATCCTGATTGATCCTCAGCGCGGCCTGCTTTTTTGCAATCCGGAATTGGTGCTGGTGATTCCGGCCCTGATTTATTTGGCCACGAGGCGCAAATATCGGGCGGAATTTGCCGTAACCGCGTTCGTGATTGTCGCCTTCATTCTGTTCAACGCATCGTTTGGCGAGTCCATCGTGTCGTGGGGTGGTGGCACCGCCACCGGTCCGCGACAAATCGTCGCTGCGATACCCTTCATGGTGCTGGCACTGGCGTTCCTGCCGCGCCGATGGAATTGGCCACTGGCAGCGTTGGCGTTGCTGGGCGGCTTTGCGATGTTGATGGCAACTTCGGTTGAGCCGCATTTTCCATATGAATATGAAAATCCGCTGCGCGACTTTATTTTCCCTGCTTATTTGCGCGGCGATTTCGCTTATGACCGGGACGCCTACTTCGGCGGTCCGCCGGTCGTCGGTCAATCGACCGCCTTCAACCTGGGCAAGCTCGCCGGCCTTCCCCGACCACTGCAATTGTGGCCGCTGGCATTGATTTGGGGAGCCGGCGCTTTCTTCCTCATCCGCGAGTTGCGGCTATGGCGCGGCCGGCCGCTGGCGCGCGAAATGGCTTCCGCCGCCGCTTTGGTTGCGATTGCGGCGTTGTTCGCGCCGCCGCTGCTGTGCCGCGCGCTTTGCGCCGGCGACGCCACGGCGGCCCACGGCTTGCTTGCCCGCTATTATCGTGGCCTTAACGGCCAGGGGTTCCCGCCGTTGTTCGAGCGCGTTGACCCCAGGATATATTTCGAAGACGTGGCCGCACTAGGTGCGCTGCCGACACCATCGCACATCCTTTGGACTGGCACTCTAGCGGTACCGAAAGCCGGTGTGTACCGATTCGTGCTCGATGTCGATGATGACGGTTGGGTCATAATCGACGGCAACCCAGTTATCAGCGATCCCGGCGCGGTGACGCTCAACCATGCGGAGGGCGTGACCTATCTGAGCGCGGGCGCACACCGGATAAAGGTTGGTCAACGCAATCTATGGGGCGGCGCGCGCATTGCCTTGTACTGGCAGCCGCCGGGCGCGGCGATGGTGCCGATACCGAGCGCCGTTCTGACCCCCGCGAACAATAAGAGCGTGGTCCAAAGAGGACGCCTGTCGCATGTCGCGGAGCCGAAGTAATCCTGCCGTAAACAGGCGGGTGATGGTCGGCTGGCGCGCGGACTATACGCCTTGGCCGGAGCGGCTCAAGTCGCGGGCTTGAAAACCGGCCGATGGACATGCCGGGCGTGCCGCGCGATTTCCGTCAGCAACCGCTCTTCCTGCACGCCGCGCGAGACACATCGCACCGAACTGGGCGGATGAAACGGCACCAATAGAGGCGCGGTAAAGGCCGCTTGCACGCTGACCACGCTGTTTTCGCCACCATCCGGCAGCACCAAGAAATTGTAAACCGCCGAGGCGTCGATATCCGGCTTGGAGGAAAATTTGCCAGCCATGCCGCGAATCTTGCCGCAATCGGCATCTTTGAGGGTGAACGGGCCGGGAGCCTGGGTTTCGATTATGCCGTGATTAGGGTCTTCGACAATCACGCGATAGTGGTTGCGCGTGATTACGTCATGCACGTCCTGCCACGCCAGGTCATAGGGTAGCGCGAGTTCCAGGCGGTCGCGCCGAGTACGCGGCGGAGGCTGACTCGGCGGGTAAAAGCATCCCGCGCATGCCAGCGCCAGCATCAACAGCCAGGCACCTCCCGTCTTCATCAGGGAAATCTTAACGCAACTCGCCGACTCGTCTGCCCGCTCCGCCGACGGCTCCGCTGGTGTGAAATCGTAACGCGCCTCGCGGACTCGTCTGCTTGCCGCGACGCGAATGACCTCGCCAATGGCGGGCGCATCATAGCAGAGCGGCGCGCGGGACTGCGATTATCTGGCGGTCGTGCCACTCCCCCACGGCACCCCCTTTGTGGTAGGCTCGCCGCGTACGGGTTATGCCATCAGCGTCCCCGGAGGGGAGTCATGTCCGGTCATTCCAAGTGGAGTTCAATCAAGCATAAGAAGGCTGCCCGTGACGCCAAGCGCGGCAAGCTCTTCACCAAGCTAATCAAGGAAATCACCATCGCCGCGCGCCTGGGCGGTGGTGATATCAACGCCAATCCACGCCTTCGCACGGCGGTGCTGGCGGCCAAGGCGCAGTCGATGCCCAATGATAATATCGACCGCGCGATCAAGAAGGGCATCGGCGAACTGGGTGGCGG
>JBOHWM010000103.1:0-11001 GCA_050736555.1 Binataceae bacterium (SeqCode) | reverse complement strand
AAGGAAACCTGCTACGCCCGAAGGTCATCAATTTCGGTCATCATATAACAAAGCGCTTCACATTAGCGAAGCCGCAGGCGAAGCGAGCAGCCGAGTCCGCGAGCAGTGTTCAGGGTAAAGACTTCGTCGCATAAATCGGCCCCAGCGGCGGCGACTGACGCTTGTCGCGTCTGATTGCTATACTGCCGTCGTCGCCCTCAAATCATCACGTTGGGAGTTCCGGCATGGATTTCAGGTACACCCCCGAAGAAGAGGCCTGGCGCGCGCGGATTCATTCATGGTTGGAGAAAACCTCCGCCGAAGTTTTTGGCCCTGGCAGCGATGATGGTCTGGGAGCCTCGACCGCGAGCCTGCTCGACGTCGGCGATGATTCCCGCTGGCAACGCCTGCTCGAATACCATCATCGGCTCTACGACGCCGGTTATGTCGCGCTGCATTGGTCCAAGGAATACGGCGGCGGCGGCGCCGATTTGATGCAACAGGCGATTTACCAGGATGAAGTGCTGAGTTTCGCCCTGCCGCTCTACGGCGCTAATCAACTCGCGATTGACCGGATTGGGCCAACCCTGATGTTCATGGGCACCGACGCGCAGAAGAAGCGCTACCTGCACAAGATGCTCACGGCCGAGGAGATTTGGTGCCAAGGTTATTCGGAGCCCAATGCGGGCTCGGATTTGGCCGGGCTGCAAACGCGCGCGGTGCTCGACGGTGACGATTTCGTGATCAACGGGCAGAAGGTTTGGACCAGCCTCGCCCAGCGCGCCCATATGCAGGTTCTGTTGGTGCGCACCGATCCGGAGGCGCCGAAACATAAGGGCATCTCTTATCTGCTGGTTGACATGAAAACGCCGGGTATCACTGTGCGTCCGCTGGTACAAATCACCGGCGAGGCCGGCTTCAACGAAGTTTTTTACGATAATGTCCGCGTGCCAAAGGAAAACCTGGTCGGCGAGCTCAACGGCGGCTGGCAGGTCTCGATCGCGACCCTGATGTACGAGCGGCTCTCCGGCGGCACACGCCATCCGGTCGAGCGTACGATTAATGAACTGCTTGAACTTTCACGCGAGGTCGATTTCGAAGGCATGCCAGCCCATGAGCATGCTTACGTCCGTCAAAGGCTGTCGCAATTTGCGATCGAGGCGCGATGCTTGCGGTTGAGCCGCTATCGCTCGCTCAGTTCGCAACTGAAAGGGAAAATCCCAGGACCGGAAAGCTCGTTTGGCAAGCTTTTCGCCACCGAACTTAACCTGCGCGTCGCGATGTTCGCCGACGAGATGCTGGGGGTGTTTGCCATGCTTGACAAGGGTTCACCCAGCGCGGTCGAAGGTGGGCGCTGGATGCAGCGCGTGATTGCCGCGCGCGGCCTCACAATCGCGGCCGGCTCCAGTGAAATCCAGCACAACATTATCGGCGAGCGCGTGCTCAAATTGCCCAAGGGCTAGCCATGGAACCCCTGCACGGCCCTAACCTTGTCATTCCGAGCGCGGCGAGGAATCCCGGATTCTGTCCCTGTTTCGAGATTTTCGGGATTCTTCACTGGTTTTTAGTGCCCGCCTCACAGACTCGTTCGCCGGCTCCGCTGCGCTCCGCCTAGTGTGCTCGCTCCACTTTGGGTTACACTAATGGCGGGCTCCGTTCAGAATAATAAATGAGTATTCCTTGCGGAGCCGAAGATTGTAAACGCGACCATTTCACATCCGGCGGGATGGCGGGTTTCAATCCAGCATGGAAACCATCATGACAGTCGAGGATCGGGAAATGATGCCGCTTGCGCGCCGCGGACGGCTCTTCTACCCCGCACACGGCGACGGCTCAGGCGAACTGACAATCGTGAGCGCGAGCTATGGTCCGCGCGGACGCGGCGCGCGGATTGGCTACACTCTCTCCGATTCACCTTACGGACGCATGTTGGTCGCCACCACCCGTGACGGTCTATGTTGGCTCAGCTTGGGTGAGTCCGACGAATACATGGAATCCGAGTTGCGCGGCGACTATCCAGAGGCCCGGATCGATCGCGACAATTCTGATAATGAGATCACTCGCTTGATACTTGCCTATCTAAGTGGCGTCACGCCCTCGCTAGAGCTGCCGCTTGATATACGCGCAACCCCATTTCAGGCATCGGTATGGCACGAATTGTGTGCAATTCCCCGTGGTACGACACGATCTTATGGTGAGATCGCGAAACGACTGGGGCGGCCCGACGCGCCGCGCGCGGTCGGCCATGCGGTTGGTTCGAATCCTATTTCGATCTTCATCCCGTGCCATCGCGCGGTCGGCAGTAGCGGTTCTTTGACCGGCTATCGTTGGGGACTCGCGATCAAGCGCAAACTGCTGCTCGCCGAAGGCGCCAATGTTACGAATTTGAAAGATCCCGCTGGGCAAGGATCACTGAAGCTGAGCGCGCGCCCGAGCTAAAGCGCCGCGGATGCCAGCTTGCGGGGGCCGTGCTTCTCTTCAAGGTCGTAATTGAGATGATACAGCTCCCACTCGACGCCATCGGGATCGATCACCCAGAATTTGCTTTGATTGGCGTAGCAACAGTTGACCTCTAGCTGTTCACGCACGGCGATGCCGGCGGCCTTCACTCGATGCAGATGCGTGAGTACGGCGTCACGCGAAGCGACCTCGATGCCGAGATGATTGACCGCGTGGCGGTTATCATCGGCCGGCGTTCGCATCGGCGTTAGCGTCAGATTAAGCGGTGCGCATTCGGGCAGGAACTTAATCTGATCCGGCTTCAGTTTGGCCGGTTGCACGCCGAGAAATCGTTCGTAAAAGTCGCGGCTATGATCGAGGTTCGCCACCTTGAGATGAATATGCACTCGCACCGTCATAATCTTTAAGTTCCTTGAATGGGCGTGGCCCAGCGGCTGAAAAGCGTTGAGCCAATTTTGGTCAAGTCCGGCAGATAATTTTCCGCTTGGTTTAAAATCGCGTCACCGTCGATACCGACGCGCTTGAGAGCGTCGCCGAACTCCGCCACTAATGTCGCGATGATCTCGTTCGTCATCTCGGCGTGAAACAACAGTCCGTAGGCCTTTTCATAGCGATAGGCCTGAACGGAAGTCCGCTCTGACGACGCCAACGCGACCGCGCCGGCCGGCAGGTCGAAGACGTCGCTATGCCAATGCGATGCGACGAATGAGTCGGGCAGCCCGCGCATCAACCGGTCATCATGGGCGGCGGGCGCAAGCTTGACCGGATACCATCCGATTTCACGCTGGTCGCCGCGTCGGACGGTCGCGCCGAGCGTCGCCGCCAACAACTGGCTCCCGAGGCAGATGCCGAGGATTGGCCGGTTTTCCTTCAGCGCGCTTTCAATCAACGCTATTTCGTCGCGTAGATAAGGATACCGGTCGAGTTGGTAGGCGGCTTCGGAACCGCCCATCACGACCAGGCCGCCCGCTCCTTTGATGTCCTTTGGGATCGGGGCGCCGTCAAAAACGCGCACGTATTGCCAAGCCAGCGCCGCTTCCTCGAGCGCCTCGGCAATCGCGCCCAGATTTTCCGCCGGGTGATGTTGCAAGACCCAGATTTTCGCCATTGAGTTTCACGCCGCGAGACTCAATTGAACGTCACGGCTGCTTGATACCCATGTATCCAGATGGAGTGTCGATCAAGGTGATAGTGACCGGATTTCGGCGAATCCGCAACGGCAGCGAATGATCCATTTATCTGATGTCCCGCGCCCCTTGCCGTGAGCGGGTGCCGGGCGCGACAAATAATCGAGGTGTCCTGTTTCAAGCCGGGCGTGCAATAATCAGCGTAGCTGGCTGCGACTTGGGCCGCCGAGATTTCCGAATTAGCGTAGCCGAAGGCGAAGCGAGCAACATTAGTGGAGCGAAGCGGAACGAGCACACCAGGCGAAGCGAGGAGCCGAACGCACCAGCGTAGCCGAAGGCGAAGCGAGCAGGCGAATCTGCGAGCTGCGCTCAGGAATAACGAATCTACGAATCGCGTTTCAGGATTCGAGGTCTGCGAGAGGCGTTCAGCATTACGAGTCTTTACTTGGCTGACGGCGCGCAGACTCGCCCACCCCACGAAGCTGCGTTAAATGGAGGAAAGTTTCATGTCCACCGTAGGGCTTCCTGAACAGACCGTTCATGATGCGAAAAATGTCGCCGACGCACGAGCGCGCCATCGATGGAACATCCCGTCCGACTACAACGTCGCGTTCGACTGTGTCGACCGCCATACGGAGCTGCGGGACAAACCCGCCCTCTTTTATGAAGATGATGAAGGCCGAGTCGAGCAGTACACCTTCGGCCAGATTGCGACTTTGAGCAAACGTTTCGCCAATGCGCTCAAGGGCCTCGGCGTCAAGCGCGGTGACGTTGTCGCGCTGCATGTGCCGCAACGTCCCGAAACCGCGATCGCCCATATCGCCTTGTATCGGTTGGGCGCGATAGCGCTGCCGATTTCGAGGCTGTTCGGCCCCGACGCCCTGCTTTACCGGCTCAACAATAGTGCCGCGCGAATAATCATGCTTGAGCCGGAGGGCTTGGAGAAGATCGAGCCAATCCGCAAAGAGTTGCCCGACCTGAAGCATGTGATCATCGCGGGCGGAAAGACTGGCGGACTCGGCTTTGACGATCTGATTTCTCAGGCCTCCGACGATTTCACGATGGGCAAAAGCGCGCGCGAAGACCCGGTACTCCTGATGTACACG
The DNA here is from genome assembly GCA_050736555.1 of Binataceae bacterium (SeqCode). Taxonomy (GTDB): domain Bacteria; phylum Desulfobacterota; class Binatia; order Binatales; family Binataceae; genus JBOHWJ01. The sequence continues at coordinate 6,329 of JBOHWM010000103.1, read as the reverse complement.
TCGGGTACGACCGGCGATCCGAAGGGCGTCTTGCACGCGGCGCGTTATGTCATTGGTCACAACGGGATCGATTATTCCTACAATTTCCTACGCAACGGCGATTTGTATTACAGCCCCGCGGATTGGGCCTGGGCGGGCGGCCTGCTCGACGGGTTGCTGGCTATCTGGCCGTACGGAATCCCTGTTCTGGCCTGGCGTTCGAAGGACCGTTTCAATCCCGACGTGATGCTCAAGCTGGTCGAGAAATACGGCGCGACGGTCGGCTTATACCCGCCGACCGTGCTCAAGGGTCTGCGCGAGGTCAAGAATCCGCGCGAAAAATACCGCAATCTGCGCCTGCGCTGCGTGGTGAGCGGGGCCGAACCGGTCAGCCCCGAACTGGCGCGATGGGTGGACGAGCAGCTTGGAGTGGAATTCAACCAGGCCTTCGGCCAAACGGAGGCGAATTACTTTATCGGCAATTGTTCGGCGCTGGAAAAGCCGCGGCTTGAACCGTTGGGTAAGCCTTATCCCGGTCATGACGTGGCGGTGGTACTGGACGGCCAGCCAGTGAAAAACGGACAGGTCGGGGAGATCGCGATTCAAAAATCGAGCCCAGTGGTGATGAAGGAGTACTGGAAGAATCCGGCGGCGATGGACGAGAAGTTTGCCGGTGAATGGTGCCTGACTGGCGATCTCGGCTACATGGACGATGAAGGTTACGTGTTCTTCCAGGGACGCGCCGACGATGTAATCAAAACCTCCGGTTATCGCGTGGGCCCAGCCGAAGTCGAAGCAAAAATTATCGAACATGCCGCGGTCTCGTCATGCGCGGTGATCGGCGTGCCGGACGAACGGCGCGGCCAGGCGATCAAGGCGTTCGTGAAGTTGCTGCCCGGCTTCGAACCGTCGCAGACGATTATCGAAGAGATTCAACTGCACGTAAAAACACGGCTCGCCGCGCATGAGTATCCGCGCGAGTTCGAATTCATGGACGAATTTCCGATGACCGTCACGGGTAAGATTCGCCGCCGCGACCTGCGTGAACGCGAGTTGCAAAAGCTCAAAAAAGCACGCTGAGCCATGCGCTCGGATTCATTCAACTGTGATCGGTTGCCCTATGCGCTCCGGTCGCGCTAAGGAAAAAGCACGCAAGCCTCTTCAGGAGCGAAATATCCGGTGGATAACAAGGCGCAATCACCCTTCAGCGTGATCAAGGTGGTCGAATGCGGCGAGGGTATCTCGGCCGCGTTCGGCGCCAAGATGCTCGCGGATTTGGGTGCGGAAGTGATCAAGGTGGAACCCCCGTCGGGCGATTTAGCCCGCCGCCGCGGTCCCTTCCCCAACCATCAGAGCGACCCCGAAAAGAGCGGCATCTTCATCTACCTCAATGCCAACAAGCGTGGCGTCACCGCCGACTTGGGCCGGGAAGAAGGTCGTGATCTGCTGGCCAGCCTTCTCAAAGGCGCCGATGTCCTAATACACAACGTGGCGCCGCCGCGTCGTGCCGCCTGCGGCCTCGACAGTAATGCGTTGACGGCGAAGTATCCGCGCCTGATCGTCACCTCGATTTCGATGTTCGGCGCAAGCGGGCCGTACAGCAATTATAACGGCTATGAGTTGACTGCCAGCAACGCCGGTGGGTGGGCCTACTTGAGTCCGGGGGCGTCGCCTTATCCAGAATTGCCGCCGCTTAAATGCTTTGGTTCGCAAACGGATTTTCAAGGCGGTGCCCATGCGGCGATCACTACGCTGGCGGCCTATATGCGGCGTCTCAAATCCGGCAAGGGCCAGGCCATCGACGTTTCTGAGCAGGAATGCATCACGGCCATGCTCGAGATGAACCTGATGCATTACACGTACGCTGGCCGCGAGACCTCGCGTCTGGGACAGCGCGCGCTGGGCCCATGGTTTATCGCGGATTGCCAGGACGGAAAAATCTTCGCGCTGGCGGTGGAAGAGGATCAATGGCAGCGGCTGGTCGAGTTCATGGGCAATCCCGAGTGGGCCAAAGAAGAGCTATTTCGCGATAGACTGTCGCGCGCGCAGAACATGGATGCGCTCAAGGCCTTGATGTCAGAATGGATCGCGGGATGGAAAACGCAGGACCTCTATCGTGAGGCACAGGCACTCCGCATCCCGTTCGCGCCAGTCAATACGATGCAACAGCTTTACGAGAGTCCGCATCTTGCCGAACGTGGGTTCTTCACGGAAATCGAACAGCCGGGCATGGGAAAACTTAAAATTCCGGGTATGCCGTCGCGCTACGGACAAACGCCGTGGGCCATCAGGCGTCCGGCGCCGAGTCTGGGCGAACATAATCAGGAAGTCTTCCGCGAGTTGGGCGTCCCCGCGGCTCGCCTGGATCAGTTGAAAACCGCGGGTGTGATCTAATCGCGCGAGGAGCCAAAGCTTATGGAATTGCCGCTTTCCGGTGTTCGTGTTTTGGATTTCACCTGGGCATGGGCCGGCCCGTTCTGCACCATGCAACTGGCACATCTGGGGGCCGAAGTTATTCGCGTGGAGACCACCGCGCGTCCCGCGTGCGTCACACGCCTGATTCCGCCCTTCGCGGATAATATCGCCGGTGCCAATCGCGCCGGTTACTTCAATCAATATAACCAAGGCAAAAAGAGCATCCTGATGAATCTGGCCAAACCGGAGGCGACCGAGATTGCCTGCGAGCTGGTCAGGCATGCGGACGTGGTGGCGGATAATTTTGCCGCCGGCGTGATGGATAAGCTGGGCCTGGGCTATGATCGGTTGCGGCGCTTCAAATCCAACCTCATCATGATCTCGATGTCGGGCTACGGCCAGACCGGCCCATTCAAGCAATTCGTCGGTTATGGTCCGCCCGCCTCGGCCGCCTCCGGCATGTTCTGGATGACCGGTTACGAGGGCGGCGAGCCGGGTGAAATCGGCGTCTCGTATCCCGATCCGAATGCCGGCGTTTTTGGCGCATTCGCGATTATGGCTGCGCTGACCCATCGGGCGCTCACCGGCGAAGGCCAGTATATCGATCAGTCACAATTGGAAACCGCGCTGGTAGTGATGCCCGAGGCGATGCTCGAATGGGAAATGAACCATCGCGAACTGCCGCGCCCCGGTAATCACGACCCGGTGATGTCGCCACATGAATGCTACAAGGCGGCTGGCGACGACGACAAATGGGTCTCGATTGCGGTTGGCAACGAAGAAGAATGGCGCGCGCTATGCCGCGTGATGGGCAACCCAGCGCTCGCCGATGATGCGCGCTTTAAAACCGCCGAACCGCGCAAGCGCAACGAGAAGACACTCGATGCAATCATTACCGAGTGGACCAAACAGCGCGACCGCTGGGAAATAACCCGCTTGCTTCAGGCCGCCGGGGTGGCCGCCTTTCCTTCGATGAGCAACAAGGATCTGGTCGAGGATCCGCACCTGATGGAACGCGGCTACCTGGTGCGACTGGAACATGCCGAAGTTGGCAAGCGCCTCCACGCCGGCATTCCGTGGACGATGTCGGAGACACCGTGCCGAGTGCGTAGCGCGGCGCCGGTGCGGGGCGCGGATACGGGAGAGGTCTTGAAGTCGTTATTGGGCTATACCGGCGATCGCATTGAGCAACTGCGTCGTGCCGAGATTTTGTTTTAGCTTCAACAAAAGGAATCACAGTGAGTGAAGCAATTCGGCCGCTGGACGATCTGCGCATTCTCGACCTGACGCATTACTACAACGGTCCGTACGCGACGTTGCTGCTGAGCTATCTTGGCGCCGAGGTAATCAAGATTGAATCGCCGAAATTTGGCGACGGCATGCGCGCGCTGTATCGCAAACCGGACAAGCCGTTCGGCGCGCCCTTCGCGTTGATGAACGCGAATAAGCGTTCCATCACACTGAATTTGAAGAGCTCCGAAGGACAGGCTATTTTCAAACGACTGGTCCGCGACGCCGACCTCGTGGTTGAAAATTACGCGCCCGGCACCATGGAGAGTTATGGGCTGGGTTACGAGACGTTGCGCGAACTGAATCCGCGCCTGCTTTACGCCTGTGGCACCGGCTACGGTATTTCCGGACCAAATCGCGAACTTGCCGCCTTCGATCCAGTGGTGCAGGCAATGAGCGGCATCATGGCGGTGACCGGCGAGCGCGACGGGCCGCCGCTCAAAGCCGGTCCGGCGGTGGTTGATATCCTGGGCGCGGTACATTTATGCGCCGGTATTCTCGCCGCGATTCGCCAACGCGACCGCACCGGCAAAGGCCTGATGGTCGAATTGTCGCTCAACGAATCGTCCATTCCATCATTGACCACCCATCTCGGCGCGCTCGGCATGGGTCTGACCCAATTCCGTGACGGTAATCGCGCCTCGGGCGGCGTTATCGTTCCATATAACGCGTATCCCGCCATCGATGGCTGGGTGATGATCCTGTCGGCCGACAATACGCGATGGGCCACGCTGTGCCTTCTGATGGGGCGAGCGGAGCTTTCAGAGGATCCCCGTTTCGCCACGATGAGCGCGCGTTCAAAGAATCGCGACGAAGTCGATGCCATGGTGGGTGCATGGACCCGCACCATGACCCGCCAGCAAATTATGGATCTGCTGACGAAGAACGACGTCTTCTGCGGCATCGTCAAAGAATTGCCCGAAGTGATGGCCGACCCGCACCTTCATCAGCGCGGCACCTTGCTCGACATAGAACATCCACAGCTCGGGCCAATGACCATCTTCACCTCGCCGTTGCGGCTCAATGGCGAAGCGAACGTGCCCAGCTCGCCCAGCCCGATGTTGGGAGCCGACAACGAAGCATTTTATGGTGAACTCGGCTTGACCCCGGAGCAAATCGCCGGGATGCGCGAACGCAAGGTGATCTAGCACCCGCGCACGGCCACAATTTTGGTGCTAAGATTAAACTTGAAAGGTCGCGGATCGCGTAACTTGGCGGTCGGCGTCCATCATGGTCGCGCGAGTACTTGTCAGATTCATTGCAGTTCTAATTGTGATTGCCGCGCCGGTGTGTTCTGGCCGATGGGCCTATGCGGAGGACCTGCCGATCACCGGTAGCTACCGCTTCAGCGCGGCGATGAATCAGCACGCCGACCACATGACGGGCTGCATGCATTTCGATCCTTTGGGGGCGGTATCCGGATCGGCCACTTCCTCGCGTATTCACAAAAATAAAGCGTCGCACGAAAAAAGTTGCAAGGTCATAATCAGCGGCGTTTATCTCCCATCCATGAGCGGCGCATACCAGGCGACGATCACTCTGATTCCACTGAATTTCGCCTGCCATTCCGATCGCGTGGATAACGAATTGCTGCACTTCAATATTGTGCCATATCACGGTGCGCTTAAGCTTAACCTGACCCGGATAGGCAAGAGAAATACGCTGTCTGGCACTGGGACGCGCGAGTCAGTGCATGGGCCTGCCGCCCTGCTGGTCTGCTCATAGATTACCCGTCCGTGCCTTTAGCGGGTGCGTTCGCAATAGGCTCCGCGCCTTGATTGAAGCCGTGCACGGCATGTTCAGTCAGCGGCTAGGGTTTCGCTGCGCTCTGAGTAGCCTTTGATGGTATGGTGATTGAGAATTTCGGCCTCGTGATCCGCGCCGGCGTCAACCCCGGGCTGGCTTCAAGCGTGCTCGCTTCCGCGAACCAATGATGGATTGAGCGCCGGTAGTTTAGAAGCCATGGCTGCCCATTCCGTCGCCGTTTCCGATTCATTCGCAGCCGCCTCATCACATAAATGGCTTATTACTATCGCCGTGATCCTGGGGGCGATCCTGCCGATCTTCGATCTTTCGGCGGCTTATGTCTCGCTGCCATACATGCAAGGCAGCTTCGCCGCCAGCGTCGATGAAATCACCTGGGTGGTGACGAGCTTTCTTATCGCCACCAGCGTGATGATCCCGATGACGGGATGGGTTGCGGCGCGGATCGGCCGCAAACGTTACTACATCATCTCGCTGCTGTTGTTCATGGCGGCTTCGGCTTTGTGCGGCGCGTCGCGATCACTCGGCGAAATGGTGTTTTTTCGCCTTGTTGAGGGCGCCGCCGGAGCGTCGACGATGCCGTTGTCGCAGGCGATCCTGTTCGAGACTTTTCCCCCGGCCGAGCAAACGCTCGCGATGTCGGTGTACGGGTTCGGCATGATGAGCGGACCCATCCTGGGGCCGACCGTTGGCGGATGGGTCACGATGAACCTGAGCTGGCGCTGGAATTTCTTTATCGACGTGCCGTTGGGCCTCTTTGCGGCCATCATGATCTATCTGTTCGTGCATGACCCACCCTATCTGCGCGATCAACGTGGCGGCGGCAGAGTCGACTACGCTGGCATCATCTGTCTCGCGGTGGGCCTCGGGCTCTTACAGAT
>JBOHWM010000102.1:0-2284 GCA_050736555.1 Binataceae bacterium (SeqCode) | reverse complement strand
GATCAACTGTGAAGGTGCCGAAGGGACCGGTGAAATCCAGCGTATCGCCAATCCTACGTTCGAATAACCAGGCCACGCCCTCACCACCGGCGACCCGGTTGAAACATATTTCGAACGGCTGGCCGTCTTGGAAAGCTTCGGGGCTCGAAGCGATCGTGTAAGGGCGCACACGCGTCCCTTGTTCCATCGGTATCGTGACCGAAATGAACATCCCGGGAATGAAACGAAGCTGGCCGTCGCTCATAACATGCAAAAAGAGCGAGCGTGTATCGGCGCAATGATCAAAGACGCATTCGACGCGGGCGGTCAAATGTGGGCGTTGGCGCGGCGTGGCGGCCGGTTGACTGTTGCTCATCACGGCTTAATCTCCGGGCCGTTCGCCCACCTGTTGGTTGATCGTGTAGCGCGGCACAACCACGACGATTTCAGCACCATCCTCGATCACCGCCTGGCATCCCAGGCGCGAGGTCGGCGTGAGTCCAGGCGCGCGGTCGAGCAAATCTTCCTCCTGTTCGGAAGCCTCGCCGAGCTGCCTGAAGCCTTGTTTGACAATCACGTGGCAGGTGGTACAGGCGCAATTACCGCCGCATGCATGCTCGAGTTGAATGCCGTGCCCGAGCAGGACATCGAGAATCGAGCCGGGTTCTCCGTCATGCTGAAACGGAGCGTCCGCCGGGTTGAACTCGATCACTTGGTCGGGATCACCGTTTTCGAAGATAACGCGAATAGTGCTCATTTATTATTTTTCAAGATAGCCGCCGCAGCCGCTCAAAGAGCGCGCCCCGATATGCTTGTAAACGCAGGTCCGGACCGCGCCGGTTATCACAATATCATGTCGCGTGATTCGAGTTTGATTGAAATCGACCGCGACGGCACCTCAGATTAACTGGCCGAGGCCGATCGACGTGACCTTGCGCAACCCATGCACAATTCAGGATATGCGTCCGGCTTCGCCAGGGAAAATCGAGGTCAGAATTCATACGCAGCGACTCTAGCGGACTCCTAGTCCAAAATACGCCTCACCAACTTGTTCGTTCGGCTCCGCTCCGCACGCCCAGTGTGCTCGGCTCCGCTTTGTTACGCTTGGCGTTATTGCGGATTCGCTGGATTTTCGCCATATTGACTGCGGTTGCTGCGACATAGATCAACGGCGCGTTCTGTATGCCGGCGCGCCTTGATACTGAATCTTCGAGGAGGGCGGGCTGATGGCAACGCTGACCAAACGTCAGAAGCAGATGGTGGATTATCTTGAGCATTATATCGATGAGCACGGCTATGCTCCCACGCTTGCGGAGGTTGGTGAGTATTTTGGCCTTTCATCGCTCGCTACCGTCCACAAGCATCTGCACAATCTTGAAGTGAAGGGACAAATCCGCCGGATGCACAATCACAGCCGTGCATTGGAAATTGCACGTGAAGCTACCGCAGCCACTGCACGCGAGCTCGCGCTGCTCGGAGCGGTCGCCGCGGGCGTGCCGATCGAGGCCATCGAGAGCCAGGATACGATCAGCGTGCCGGAGCATTTCGTGCGCCGGGACAATACCTTTTGCTTACGCGTCAAGGGTGAATCGATGGTCGACGAGGGTATCCGCGATGGCGACTATATCATCGTGGAAGGCCGTGAAAGCGCCGACCCGGGCGAAACCGTGGTCGCGCTTATCGACGGCGACGCCACCGTGAAAAGATATTATCCGGAATCCGACGGCCGCGTGCGCCTGCAGCCAGCCAACCCAACCATGCAACCGATCTTCGTCAATGCCGCCGACGTGCGCATCCGTGGCGTGGTCGTGGGCCTGATGCGTCATTATCGCTGATGGCGAAGCCGGCTATGTGGACTTGGACATGCAAGCTCGCGCGCTAGCCGCGGCATTGCCGCAGCGGCTTGCGCATCGGGCTCGCGGATAGCGCGGTGGGTATCGGGATAACCCGCCATTGCCCCGCGCGGCTGACGGCCCGACGCGTGGGGATGGTTACCACCAAATCGGAGCCGCGCGCCGAAGTGGAGCGCAATTCAAAGCTTCCGCCCAACTCTTCAACATGGCGCCGGACCAGCGCCAAGCCCAAACCGAGCCCACGATAACGACGCACGCTGCTGGCCGAAAGCTGGGTGAACGGCTCAATCGCGCGCGCCAGCAGCGCGGGACTCATACCCGGTCCGGTATCGCTTACCTCGAATTCCACCGCCGTACTCCCGCAGTCGCCAATCCCGCGGATAGCGACGGTGACGCCGCCGCTGTCCGTAAACTTGATCGCATTGAGCGTCAGGTTGAGCAGGGTGGAACGG
>JBOHWM010000101.1:0-13783 GCA_050736555.1 Binataceae bacterium (SeqCode) | reverse complement strand
TGTTTGTGCATCGCAAGCGAAAGTAATATCGCCTCAGCCCGGTTTTCCAGCTTTGCGATAATTTGGCACCGATTTCAGGGCTTCCGCTCTGGATTGATTAGCGACGCGGAGCGACAAACCGATGCTCTTAGTTTGGCCCAGAAACTATAGGGCGAACTGCCCGTCTTGTGGCTCAAGGGCGCCCGGCCTGTGTATAACTTCGTTGCTATCCCTCAGCTGTGTTGAGAATAACCAGTTGATCCGCGTGGTTTTCTTTTCGGACGTCGTTTCGGATCGATCCGGAGTGTGTTAATTAATCAGCAGTCCGGACCGGGGAAAAACGTTTCAGGTGCAAATCAAAGCCGCCACTCGATTAAGTCTTTTGCCACCGTATCTGTTTGCCGAGCTCGACCGCCTAAAGCGCGAAGTGCAACAACAGGGGGTTGACGTGATCAGCCTCGGTATTGGGGATCCCGATCTGCCAACACCGCAACATATTGTCGAGGCGCTGAAACAGGCTGTGGAAAACCCGGTCAACCATCGCTACCCGGATTACCAGGGATTGGACCGCTTCAGGGCGGCCGCGGCGAAATGGTACCGACAGCGTTTCGGCGTAATTGTAGACAGCGACCTCGAGGTCTGCGCCTTAATTGGATCCAAAGAAGGAATCGCCAATTTTTCCGTGGCGGTGGTTGACCCTGGCGATATCGTGTTGATTCCCGACCCGGGATATCCGGTCTACTTCTCTGGATGCGTCTTCAACGGTGGCGAGCCGTACTTCATGCCGCTTCGGCGGGAGAATCACTTTCTTCCGGATTTCGCGGCAATTCCGCGCGAAGTTGCCCGGCGCGCCAAACTGATGTGGCTCAACTATCCCAACAATCCTACCGCGGCGACGGCCGAAGCCGCCTTCTTCAAGGACGCGATTAATTATTGCCGCGAGCATGAGATCATCCTTGCCCACGATTTTGCCTATTCGGAAATCGCCTTCGATGGCTATCGCGCGCCGAGCCTGATGCAGTTCGAAGGGGCGCGTGAGTGCGCGATCGAATTTCATTCGCTCTCAAAGACTTATTCGATGACCGGATGGCGAGTCGGTTTCGCGGTTGGCAACGCGGCCTTGGTGGGCGCCCTGGGAACCGTAAAGACCAACGTCGATTCGGGCGTCTTCCAGGCAGTGCAGGAAGCCGCCATCGCGGCGCTCGAAGGTAGCGGCGGCACTTTGGACAAGCTGCGCGAATATTGCGCCATTTATCAGGAGCGGCGCGACTTGACTGTGGCCGCGTTGCGTGGCTTGGGGCTCCAATGCGATATGCCGCGCGCCACGTTCTATGTCTGGGCGCGCGTACCCAGCGGCTACAGTTCAGTTTCGTTCACGCAGCGTGTGCTGAAAGAAACCGGTGTAGTGATCACACCGGGTTCAGGTTTCGGCAAAGGTGGTGAGGGGTTCGTTCGCTTTTCGCTTACGGTATCAAGCGAACGGTTGCGCGAGGCTGTGGCTAGAATCAAGGCGCTTCGGCTATAACGGCGAATGCCCAATCGGGGCTTTATCGGTATAGGCACTAATCTTGGCGATCGCGCCGCCAATTATCGCGCGGCGATTGCGAAAATTGGCGAGCTTCCCACCACTCGTATCGTCCGTCAGTCGTCGATTTACGAAACCGAGCCGGTGGGCGATATCAAGGGCGCTTTTCTGAACGGCGTGGTCGAAGTCGAGACCGAATTGATGGCGGAAGCTTTGATGCGGCGGTTGCTGGCGATAGAGCGCACGATGGGACGGAAGCGTATCGGCAAAGCACCCTCTCGCTCACGTTACCGGCCGCGCGTGATCGATTTGGATCTGTTGTTTTTCAATAAGGAAATTATCGAGAGCCGCGCGCTGACCGTGCCTCATCCGCGACTGCACGAACGCCGCTTTGTGCTGGCGCCGATGGCGGAGTTGGCTCCGGCCTTGATTCACCCGGTCCTCAACGAATCGATTTCTGACTTGTTGGCGAAGCTGCGATCACCATTTCGAGTGAGCCTGGCGCGTGCTGGCATGCTCCGGCAGGGGTCCGGGCGGGAGGTAGTCTCGCGATGAAGTTTTTCGTCGATTCCGCGGAAATAGCTGAAATTCGAGAGGTCGCAAGCTGGGGTCTGGCCGATGGTGTTACAACCAATCCCAGTTTAATTGCCAAAAGCGGCCGCCCCTATGCCGAAGTGCTGCGCGAAATCTGCGAACTGATCGACGGCCCGGTCAGCGCCGAGGTGGTCGCCACAGAAGCGCCCGGAATGCTCGAGCAGGGCGAAAAACTCGCCCATATCCATCCCAACATCGTGGTCAAATGTCCACTTACCATCGAAGGGCTCAAGGCCACACGCGCACTTTCCAGCCGCGCTATCCGAGTCAACGTCACGCTGATCTTTAATCCACTGCAGGGGCTGGCGGCGGCAAAATGCGGCGCGACCTACCTCTCACCCTTCATTGGCAGGCTCGACGATATCGGGCAGGATGGCTTCACGATTGTCGAACAACTGGTGCGCATCCTGCGCAACTACGATTATCCCGCGCAAGTACTGGTGGCGTCGGTACGCTCGCCAACCCATCTGATGCGCGCAGCCGAAGCCGGCGCGCACGTGGCGACCCTGCCCTTCGCCGTGATTAAGCAAATCCTGCAACATCCGCTGACTGACCTTGGCCTCGAACGCTTTTTGGCCGATTGGCGCAAGACCAAGCAAATCATCTGAGCCGTAATTACAAGCGATGCGGTCGCGGATAAGCCGATCGCGTAGGGCTGCCGGCTAGAATTTTCGGGCAATGGATCCAAGCCGTATCACGTTGCGCGGGTGGCGCTATGAGGATGTTGAATCGCTGGTCCGCTACGCCAATGATCGCGAAGTCTGGCTAAATCTTCGCGATCGCTTTCCCCATCCCTACTCCAGGCACGAGGCTGAGGAATGGACCGCGCGATGCGTCTCCGGCCAGACCTCATCCACCGAGTTAGCGGTTGACCTGAACGGCGAGGCGATTGGCGCCGTCGGCTTTGAGCCGCAAAAAGACGTGAATCGTCTGACGGTTGAAATCGGCTATTGGCTGGGCCAGCCGTTCTGGGGAAAAGGGATTGCAACCGTGGCTGTGACCCGCGCCACCAAATACGCCTTTTCCCATCTCAATATCGAACGGATCGAGGGCGGCGTATTCGCCTGGAACCTGGTTTCGGCGCGTGTGCTGGAAAAAGCCGGCTACACGCTGGAGGGACGGCTGCGCCGCAGCATTATCAAGGATGGCCGTCTCGGCGATTTGCCGATTTACGCCCGCCTCCGCCCTTGAAACGCGCGAGGTTAGAACCAGAATGCCAATTGAAATTCGCTGTCAAAAATTGATGAGCGATCCCACCGTTTCAAACGCAGTCCTGGTTGTTACCGGCGGACCGCTCGGCGATGAGGCGGTCGACTTCCACGCGCAAACGGTTGAGGACCTCGCCGTATTTGAAATTGCCGAGTTTGGCGTTTTTGCGTTTGAGATTGACGGTGGTCGGTCCGCACCATAGGCCCAAATCGGCGTCGTCGGTCTCACCGGGACCGTTGACCCGGCAGCCCATCACCGCGATCGTGATGCGATAGCGCGAAGCGTATGTCGTCAGTTCCTTGACCTGCTGCGCCAGCTCAACGAATTTCTCGTTTTCCACGCGCGAGCATGACGGACACGAAATGATGTTGAGGCCCGTACCGAAATCAGGCACCGAGATGAAGCGGCCCGCCGCCACGTCGCGAATTATCTGATGGCCGACCAGCACTTCCTCGTGCTTGCGTTCATTCGGTAGCGTGAGGGAAACGCGCAGGGTATCGCCGATTCCGCTCGCCAGCAGCTTTTCGAAGGCAATGCGGGTTTTGGTGATGCCGTCGGGCGGCAACCCCGCTTCGGTTACACCCAAATGCAGAGGCACGTCGGGGCGCCGCTCATGGAAGCGAAGGTTGGCTTCGAGCACTTTGGCTGGATCCGAATCCTTCAGCGAGACCACAAACTGATCAAAGCCGAACTCGTCCATCAGCCCACAGTGATAGACGGCCGATTCGACCAGCGCGCTGAGCTGGTCGCCGGGGTAACGGTCCAGAAAGGCTGGTGCCACCGATCCGCAATTGACGCCGATTCTTAAGGCAAGGCCGTGCTCGCGTGCGATCTCGACCAGCCAGCGCACCTTCTCGGGAATCGATTTGGCCTTCTCGATATGGTGCAGATGACCGGGATTGTAGCGGATTTTGTCGACGTACGGCGCTACTTTGCCCGCGATCCGATAATTCTCCTGGAGATCAACCGAGAGCGTAATCCCTTTGGTCTGCGCACGGATTTCCTTGAGCGCCGCGACTTCTTTTTCGTTATCGAGCGCGATGCGAACTATGCCCGCACCAGCCGCAGCCAGTTGATGCGTCTGCGCGACCGTCTGATCAACATCAGCGGTGCGTGTCGCGCACATCGATTGCACGACCAACGGCGAGTCGCCGCCAACGACAACACCGCCGATTTTCACCTGACGTGTAGTCCGCCCTGACTTCCACTCCATCATTCGTGTCCAGCCTTTCCCGGTGTTGATGCCTTGTCTTTACGCCTGCGCGGAGTATCCGCGACGCTCCGCACCCGCGATAACGTCCGAACCGCTGCGCGATTCAAACACTATAGCATGGGTGCGAAGCGGCACGCCCAAGACAGCGGGAGTGGTTTCTCTTGCATACGAATTAGAATTTGTTTAATGCGCATTGAAGCTCTCATCGCTACTTCTAATTATCTCGTTAATCTAACTCTAAGTTCCCAGTGATTCTTTATCGCTCTCATGATATGCGAAACGCCACGAGTTATCTTAGTCAATAGCAATTTAAAAAGAATCAACGGTTTAAGACGAACATTAATAGATTTAGATGTTATGAAGCTTGAATACTTCTCTACACTGCGCTACATATACCATGCCTATCCGATCAGGGCGACTTCTGTTTAAGGGAGGGGGGCAACGGCGGACGAATCTTTCGACAGTAGATTGAGGCCGGCCCTCTGAAGAGAGGCGAGGTGCGATGCATCAGGCGGATCAAATGGCGCAGGCGGCCGATTCTCTCGGCTTTACCGACGTAATTCTGCCAAGTCAGTTCTTCACTGCGATGGGCAGCGGAGGGCTCTGCAGCGAGCAGCGCCTGATGCTGGCGGTGTTGGTCGACGCGATCAATATTTTGCAAGGATGGCAACGGCTGGGGAACGCGCGCAAACGGCGCGCCTTTGCCGAAGCTGGTCAATGGGTAAACACGCGCGGCACCGGGTATCCATTTTCTTTTGACAGCGTCTGCGACGCGCTGAGCATCAATCCTGAAATTCTGCGCGAGCGGCTGAGCGGGCTGGTGATGGGCCGCTTGACGGGAGACGGCCATACGCTCGGTCGTTTGCGGCTTAAGGAATCAAGCCGCGCACAGCATATGACGGCAAATCGCGTGCGCCGGCGACGGCGCCAGCGGGCAGTGGCCGTTAATTCGTAGTCGCTGAAAAGCGAAACCGCGACTTCGGCGAATAAGGGTTCCGCGCCGAAGTAAGACGCGGGCCGGCGACTCAATCACCGGCTCGCGCTTCGGCAATCATCACGGCCGTGCCGCGTTACGTGCCGGCCTTAGATACGATCACTGACGGCGTCCTCCCGCATGGTCGGTTCCGGGCGCTTTTCAATCGGCGTCCAATGGCGAGTCTGCTCGCCGATATACACCTGCCGCGGACGAGCGATCCTCTGCTCGGGATCACGGATCATTTCAGCCCACTGCGCCATCCATCCGGAAGTACGTGGAATTGCGAATAAAACCGGGAACATGGTCATCGGGAAACCCATGGCCTGATAGGTCACGCCGGTATAGAAATCGACGTTCGGATAAAGTTTGCGCGAGACGAAATAGTCATCTTCGAGCGCGATCTTCTCCAGTTCAAGCGAAATGTCGATGAGCGGATTGCGGCCGGTCACCTCGAAAACTTCGTAGGCGATCTTCTTCACGATCTTGGCGCGCGGATCGTAATTTTTGTATACGCGATGGCCGAAGCCCATCAGGCGTCGTTCGCCGGCTTTGACCTTCTTGATAAAGTCCGGCACGTTTTTGGGTGAACCGATATCCATCAGCATGCGGATGACCGCTTCGTTGGCGCCGCCATGGAGCGGCCCATAGAGCGCGGCGGTCGCCGCCGCGACTGCGGAATAGGCGTCCACCTGCGAACTGCCCACCGAGCGCATCGCATTCGCCGAACAGTTCTGCTCGTGGTCGGCGTGCAGGATGAAGAGCACGTCGAGCGCGCGTTCCAGGATGGGGTGGGGCTTATATTCAAGCTCCGTCATCTTGAACAACATCGAGAGAAAATTCCCGGGATAACTGAGGTCATTATTGGGATAGTTGTAGGGCAGGCCGCGCCCGTGACGATAGGCCCAGGCCGCCAGCGTCGGCAGCTTCCCAATCAGGCGGCGAGTCTGCAGCCGGCGCGATTCCAGATCCTGGATCTCCTTCGCGTCGGGATAGAAGGTTGAGAGCGCGCCGATCGTACCCACCAGCATCCCCATCGGATGAGCGTCATAGCGGAAGCCCACCATGAAGGAGCGCACGCTTTCATGCACCATCGTATGCGTCTTGATGTTCTGCTCCCAGGCTTGGAAATGTTTGCGGTCGGGCAGTTCACCTTTAACGATGAGATAGGCGACCTCCAGGTAGTTGCTCTTTTCCGCCAGCTCCTCGATGGGATAGCCGCGGTAGCGCAGGATGCCCTTTTCACCGTCGATAAAGGTGATCTTGCTCCGGCATGAAGCCGTGTTGGTGAAGGCCGGATCGTAGGACATCAGGCCGAAGTCGTCGGATGCGGCCTTGATATTGCGCAAAGCGGCGGCGCGGATCACGCCCCCCTCCTCGATGGGAACCTCGTAAGTTTTGCCGGTACGGTTATCGGTAATCGTCAGTGTGTTCTTGGCCATGGTTTGCCTCGTTGGTTTATCCTGGCTACGCGGTCAACATGGATGCAGCCAAGTTGAATCAACATATATACAGTTGTACCAATAGTCACTTTGCTCCCGGGATGCAAACGCTCGAATGATTTTTTGCCGCGCCGTCAGGAGACTCAAATGCCCGCCTGCACAGCCCGAGCGCGGAAATGTTTGCCGCTGTTCCCGCCGTCTCGCTTCCGTTGGCCGAGCGTGGCAAGGTGGGGAGCCGGGCGCGGGATTCGCATACGCCGGGCCCGGATGGCCAACGCATGATCGACAAGCTGATGAGCAGCGTTTCCGTGATCATTATCGCGATCATTTCGACGCTCGGCTACAGCGGGATCGTCCTGCTGATGGCGGTGGAGAGCGCGTGTGTCCCGTTGCCATCGGAAATAACCATGCCATTTGCGGGTTACCTGGTTTCGGCCGGCCGTTTCAATTTGCAACTGGTCGCGGTCGCTGGCGCATTTGGATGCCTGCTGGGTTCTTACCTGGCCTATTATGTCGGCGCCAGCGGCGGTCGCTGGTTATTGGAGCGTTATGGCCGATACGTCCTGATCGCGCCGCACGAACTGGAACTGGCCGATCGTTTTTTCGCGCGTTGGGGCGGACCCGCCGTGTTCATCAGCCGCCTGCTGCCGGCTGTGCGTACCTTTATCGCGCTGCCAGCCGGAGTGGCGCGAATGAAGCTGTTGCCGTTCACACTGTACACTTTGGCCGGCTCATACATCTGGTGCCTGGCGCTGACGTGGATCGGCATGAAGCTGGGTCAGAATTGGGACACGCTGGGGCCCTACTTTCATCGTTTCGACGGTTTCATCGCGCTGGTACTGGTCGCCGCGATGCTGGCGATAATCTACAATCGTTTGAGGGGTGTCGTTTTCGGGCGCAACAGCGCCGCCGAGCGATGAGTGGCGACTTCAAGGCTTCTATGGCGGACTACGACAACGATCAGGATCAAAAACTCGAGCAGGTCTTCAGCAGCATCGATGCAATGCAGGTGCGGATGGCGCACGATCTGCTCGAAGGCAGCGGCATCGAAACCTTTATTTTCGACGACGAATCCTCGCGGATGCTCGGCAGCACGGTGGCGATTGAGGCGCGTTTGATGGTGCACGCGGACTCCGCCGAGGAAGCCCGTGCCCGGCTCAAGGAACTCGGCTTTACTCAGTAACCGCGACTCGGCCCTTGAACATCACGGGCCGCTACGGGTGTGCTTGAGTATTCAGCCCCGCCAATTCAGCGATCCCAACGACCTGATTTGCTTTGCCGATTTGGAATGACTGGTTTAACGTGGGGCGCGCGACAGACGCGCCACATCGCGCCGGAGGAGGACCCCATGAAGCGCAGCAGCCAACGAATTCTGACTACGCATACCGGCAGCCTGCCGCGTCCCGATGATCTGATCGCGTTGCTACGAGCCAAGGAGGCGGGCGAACTTGCTGACGCGAGCGCTTTCGATGTGCGCGTCAAGTCCGCCGTAGCGGAAACGGTGCGCATGCAGGCTGACGCGGGGGTGGATATCGTCAACGACGGCGAGATGAGCAAGCCGTCGTACTCGACCTACGTCAAAGATCGGCTGAGCGGATTTGGTGGCGAAAAGAGCGCACAATTATGGGCGGCTGACCTGGCCGATTTTCCCCAGTTCACCAAACGCGGCGGCCGTTCCAGCGGAATTGGCGGATTGAAACGCCCCTCCTGCACGGGTCCGCTCGCTTATGCCAATCTTAAACCGTTGCGCACCGACATCGACAATCTCAAGGCGGCACTGAACGGAGCCAAAGTCGAGGAGGCCTTTATCACCGCCGCATCGCCGGGGGTGGTGAGCTTTTTTCTGAGCAACAATCACTATCCGACGCATGAGGCGTATATCCGTGCGATCGCCGAGGCGATGAAGGTTGAGTACGACGCCATTCACCAGGCGGGCTTCGTCCTGCAAGTCGATTGCCCCGACCTCGCGATGAGCCGTCATATCCAGTTCAAGGACAAGAGCCTCGCCGAATTCCGCAAGACCATTGAAATGCACATCGAGGCGCTCAATCACGCGCTGGCTGATATTCCGCCCGATCGTGCGCGGCTACACCTTTGCTGGGGAAACTACGAGGGGCCGCATCATCACGACGTCGCCCTGCGCGATATCATAGATCTCGTTTTCAAGGCGCGCCCTGGCGCGATTTCCTACGAAGCATCGAACCCGCGCCATGAACACGAATGGACGGTGTTCAAAGACGTAAAAGCTCCCGACGGCAAGCTCCTCATCCCGGGAGTGATCGATTCCGTTACCAATTTTATCGAGCATCCCGAATTGGTGGCGCAGCGTATACAAAATCTCGCCAACATGGTCGGCCGCGAGAACGTAATCGCTGGTACCGATTGCGGTTTCGGCACGATCGCCGGCACCTCGCGCGTTGACGGCGGCGTCGCGTG
Organism: Binataceae bacterium (SeqCode); assembly: GCA_050736555.1. Classification (GTDB taxonomy): domain Bacteria; phylum Desulfobacterota; class Binatia; order Binatales; family Binataceae; genus JBOHWJ01. The sequence goes on along the minus strand of JBOHWM010000101.1, from coordinate 4,412 downwards.
GGCGAAATTGCGATCGATGGTCGAGGGCGCACGCATTGCCAGCCGAGTTCTATGGTGACGGTCAAGGTATTTCTCGTCACATCTAAGAGTGCGTGCGCCATGGCTGTTGCGGCATGGCTACGCCCGATAAACTCCGATTCGTGATGGCGCGTCAGCAACCACATAAGAACAGCGACGGCTATGACCTGGTGGTCGAGAATCGCAAAGCGCGGCACGATTTCTTCGTCGAGGAATCAGTGGAAGCCGGGCTGGCGCTGACCGGCACCGAAGTGAAATCACTGCGCGCCCATCGCGCCAACCTGCGCGACAGTTATGCGCGGATTAAGAACGGCGAAGCATTTCTCAATGGCGTACATATCTCCGCATACGCGCCGGCGGGCCAGTTCAGCCATCTTGAAACGCGGCCGCGCAAACTGCTCATGCATCGGCGGGAAATCAATCGATTATGGGGACGTGTGCGCGAACGCGGCTATTCGCTGGTACCGCTAAAAATATATTTCAAAAACGGCCGCGCCAAGGTCGAACTTGCGCTCGCCAAGGGCAAACGGCTCTACGACAAGCGCGAGGCCATCGCGCGCAAAACCAGCCGCCGCGAAATCGAACGAATGCTCAAAGGCCGCAACCGTTAGGGAAGCTCTGCATACCCTCTCGTGTTGTCATTCCGAGCGCAGCGAGGAATCTCGAATTCTGTTCTTTTTCCGAGTTTTTTCCGGGATTCTTCACTTCGCGAACTCCGTTCAGAATGACAAATATGGCTTGTACGGAGGGTCCTTAGGAACTTCATACGCCATCGCCGTCGTTCCGAGCGACAAGATGGAAGGCATGAATCGGCCGGAATCATCAATTTGCGTCTTCAGCCATGCGGCGCCAGCGCTGCCGCTTGCGCGAAAAGACCGGCAAATTGATGCAGTTCCGGCAGGTCCAGATCCGACACCGCCCAGTACGTCATGCCCGCTTGGTTCCAATGCACGACGTTGTAACCGCGAATCACTTCAGCCTTTGCGGAACTGTTCGACTCCCCCGGCATGGGCCAACTGAAAAGATTGATGATGTGAGCGCGGCGGCGGTAAACGAGCGCGGCGACTGGACGGCTATCGAAGTAATCGAGCCGGCCGCCGCTCAAGGGAAAACCCTGGCGGGCCAAATCCTCCACCACCGGAGCAAAATCCAGCTTGCCATCAAACCAGGGCTTGACCGTATGCTGATTCGAGGAAGCGACATCAGCGAGATGACTGACCATTAGCGACCGCACATGGCTGGCGACGGCTTCGTCGGCAAGCAGACGCGGCGACGGAATCACCGGGGTGAATCCTCGCACGCTCACGACAACCGCGGCCAGCACCGCCGCCGCTGTTATCAGCCACGGCCATCCGCCCTCCCGCGGCATCCATCGCATTAATCTTGTGGATGGTTGCGGACCAGTTAACGCGTGTACATACTCACGCAGCGCTACCGGCGCGATGTAGTACGGTGCGGCTGTGCGTACCGCGCGCCCCGTCGCGACAAGATTATCGCGGACGCGCGTGCATTCGCCACAATGTTCGAGATGGCGTTCCAGCTCGAGGCTGCGCACCAGGTCGAGTTCGGCGTCGGCGTACGCGTCGAGCAGTGCGCGCACTTCAGCGCAGATCACGCGATCTCTCCTTTGCGGATGGCGCCACGAAGCTCCGCAATTATCCGTTTGCGCGCGCGTGCCAGGCGCGACATCACCGTACCGATTGGCATCGCCGCGACCTCGGCGATTTGCTTGTAAGAAAGCCCTTCGAGCTCGCGCAATACCAGCGGTTCGCGATACTCGGCTGGCAGATTTTCGATAGCCTGCCGCAGCGCACGATCGTCGCGCGCGCGGATCAGCAGGTTTTCCGGATTATCAACGTCGCCCGCGTCAGCGGCGTGCAATTCCTCGTCAAAGCTGGCGTCATGCTCTCGCGCACGGCCGCTGGTCAGGCGTGAATAACAGACATTCCGCACGATCGCCAGCAGCCATACGCGGCTGTCGCCACCGCGGAAGTTTGTGAAGAAACGCAGTGCGCGCACACACGCATCCTGCACCGCGTCCTGAGCGTCATGATCATCGCGCATCAGCCATCGCGCCAAATTGTAGGCGGCATCGAGATGGGGCAGGACGGCCTGCTCGAACCGCGCCGGGTTGTCACGTTCGGGCACTCGATCATCCGCCTTGCTGGATCGGCTCTCACCGTCAAGCAGCGGAGACCGTCGCCACCGCGATTTTATTCCCGGCCATCGATTCGTGGCTGGCGGGAATATTCGCGAGTGCGGCCGGTCTCATCACTTCGAAGCGCGATAACTTTATAGCGCGTGGAACCGCGATGGAATCCGTTCGTGGCTGGGCTTCGCGCGTAACCTGAGAGGTGAACCGATGAATAAGCCAATAGACCGGCGCTCTTTTCTGCGCGTAACTGGCACTTCGCTCGGAATTGGGGCGCTTTACACGGTGGGAAGCGCATTGGCCGGCAACTCGATGGCCGGCACGATGGTTAAGCGAGTGCTTCACGCTTCCAATGGCGAAGCACCAGGCTCGTTCAGCTTCGCACAGTTGAGCGATACGCACGTGGGATTCAATGGACCGCCGGACCCGCTCGGCACGCAAGCCTTTAAGCGCGCGGTGGCAATGGTGAATCGTATGGTTCCTCCGCCTGAGCTGGTGATCTTCACCGGCGACCTGACCCATGACGCCGAGCAGGCTGACGTTCACGCCGCGCGGATGCGAACCTTCAAATCAATCGCGGGCGAACTCAAGGTGCCGGCCTTACGATGGGTTCCGGGTGAGAACGATGCCGCTTTGGACGGCGGCAGGCTGTACCGCGAGCACTTCGGCGAAACGCACTATTCATTCGATCATCGTGGCCTGCATTTCGTCGCACTCGACAACGTATCGCGCGGCCGTCCGGAAGTCGGGACAGAACAATTGGCGTGGCTCAAGCGCGACCTCGCGCGTTATCCAGTTTCCACTCCGATTGTCGTTTTCACGCACCGGCCGCTGTTCGATCTCAAACCCGAATGGGAGTGGTTCACCAGCGACGGCGATGAAGTCATGGAGGTGCTGGCGGCCTATGAAAATGTCACGGTGCTGTACGGCCATATTCACCGGCGCAATTTCCATGAAGACGGGCACGCGCGCCATTATGCCGCCCGTTCACTGATTTTCGCCTTTCCCGATCCGTCGCAAGCGGGCGACCGTAAGCCATTAGCCTTCGACGCCAATCACCCATTCGAGAATCTCGGTATTCGACAGATCGCGGCCGGCGGTCCCGCTCTCGCTATCAACGACGTTGAACTCAGCAGGCGTGAATTTTCGGGAACTTGCGGAATCCAACAGTTGGCAAAATCAGGAGTAATCGCGTGAGACCGATAAACCCACTTGGCGTGCTCGCTTTCGCCACTGCGCTGGCAATGCCTGTCCTTGGACGCGCGAATACCACTGCGCAGCCGCCGATCGTGAAGATCGCGGTCCACAGATTTCAATTCAGCCCCAATCAGATCATTTTAAAAAAGGGCGAAACGGTGCGGCTGGAATTGACCAGCACTGACACGGTGCACGGGTTCTTCGCACGGCCGCTCAAAATCGATACCGACATCCGGCCGGAACGGCCCACGATGGTTACAGTCACTCCAACCACCACCGGGACTTTTAAGGTGATTTGCGACCACTACTGCGGAATCGGTCACACTTTCATGAAAATGACTATCGTGGTCGAGTGATGGGTTTTATCGTGGGCGATCGCCAGCCATGATAATGCATCAAAATGCGTGTGAGAGTTTCAGAGCAGCGCGCCACGAAAAGGATCGTCGCGCTGAGGAGGATTCTGAATCAGGTTCAACGCCCATTGGTGGGCGCTTCTCAACGCCTCCTCGGCGCGCTTGAATAATCTCTCCCGGTACATCGTGCCCCAGACATATACGTCAACGGAGGGTTCCTCGCCCAGGGTCACGTCGAGCATCCAATCCTCGAGCTGCGGCCCGCAGATGAGTAATCGCACCAGGCGGCCATGATCCAGCAGGATGCCCCGCGCCTCGCGCGGCAAACGAAATTCGTCCTTGATTCGTTTGACCAGACGGACCGGATAGTGCTCCTCGGTCATCGCGACGTAAACCCAGTCGCCGGGCGGCGGGTTGGCCTCGCGCGCGATACGCAGGTTGTTGTCGGTCAGGTCTTCCTTGGCACGGTCCTGACTGTAATCCTTGGCGACGGCGTAAAAGCTCATTGCGACCGGCAGTTGCGGCAAGTCGCCTTCCGATTTTGCCTGCTTGGGACGTTTGACGGTGGTCTCAACCCACCATCGGTTCTCGACATTCTGCTTATGCGCCATGATTTATCCAACAGCGGAGGCACGAGCCTCGCGTGGCGTTTCACGCGCCCCCGCCGCGCCGGCTCGTGGGCCGCTTCAGCG
>JBOHWM010000100.1:0-3288 GCA_050736555.1 Binataceae bacterium (SeqCode) | reverse complement strand
AAACGACGTTGCCTCACACCAGGAGTGGTTGCCGACCCTTCTCGCGGCCGCTGGAGAGTCGGAGATTGCCGAAAAGCTCCTCAAAGGTCATAGGGTCGGGGACAGGACCTACATGGTCCACATAGACGGAGACAACCTGCTTCCCTATTTGACGGGCGAAGCTAAGGAGAGCCCCAGAAAGTTCTTTTTCTATATCAGTGATGATGGCGACATCCTGGCGGTTCGTATAGGCGACTGGAAACTGGTGCTCATGGAGCAGAGAGCCAAGCAGTTAATGTGCTGGTTCGAACCGTTCGTGAAGCTGAGAGCCCCGAAGATCTTCAATTTGCGCCGCGATCCGTTCGAGCGGGCTGATGAAAACTCCAATACCTACTGGGACTGGGTAATCTCTCATGCCTATCTGCTTTATGAAATGCAGGGGCTCGTGGCCCAGCAAATCCAGGCCTTCGTGCAGTTTCCGCCGCGTCAGAAGCCGGCCGCGTTCAACCTGGACGCGGTGCTTCGGCAGATCCAGGACGCATCCAGTAGCAGCTACCATTGAAACGGCTGCCTGGATGGCACGATGAATTGTGTTCTCGTTGAAGATGATTGCGCTGGCTTCGATGAGTTTAAGGGCATGTCAGGCGAGTTCACGCCGAACCGCGAAGTGAGGCAAAGCGCCGAATCCGCCAGTAAGCACCTCCGAGAAGAATAATGGCCAGCATCGCAACACACCAGAGTGCGCAGCCGCTTACCGCTCCGCGAGGAGCAGCCATTGCTGGCGTCATTTTCTCGGTCCTAACAATCGTTGGTTTGGGCCTTGTTCGCTATGCGGTCCCGGCTGACTTGACAACGCCGGGCGTTTGGCTGACCGAGCCAAGCCGCAGAGACGCGGTACGGGTTGCCTTGGATTTGGTTCCATTCGCCGGGATCGCTTTTTTGTGGTTTATCGGAGTCTTCCGTAACCGCTTGGGAGCGCTGGAAGATCAATTCTTTGCAACCATATTTCTCGGGAGCGGATTATTGTTTATCGCAAGCCTGTTCGCCGCAGCGGCGATGACCAGCGCGCTCATTGAATCGGTGGCTGCTGGAAATATCGGTGGTGAGATCTATTATTTCGGCCGCAGTGCCAGCGACACCCTCCTCAATCTATTCGCGATGAAAATGGCCGGAGTCTTCACGATCTCCACCTGCACGATCGGAGTGCGGACCGCAATTCTCCCGCCGTGGGTCGTAGGCATTGGCTATGGCTCGGCTTTGCTACTGCTGCTGGTTATCGCTGACTGGAAGTGGATCACGCTGGTCTTCCCGCTCTGGATGCTACTGGTTAGCACTCAAATGTTGATAGCGGAATTTCGTTTTCGAGATGCGCGTTAAAAGGCTTATGCGGAGCTTCAACCGATCAGGAACCAATCCATGGGTTATAGGGTAAACCAATGCAGGTGGCGGATGAGACTCCTCATCGGACAGTGGTGCTGGACCCTTCAACCAAGCTCGCCTTCGCACGTACGCGCGCCGCCTATGAAAGAACGATGATGTCGTGGATTAGAACCGCGACCTCGCTAATCGTCTTTGGCTTCAGCGTCTACAAATTTTTTCAAATCGAAGCGCCGCGCCGCGAACAGCAACATCACCTGATAGGGGCACGCGGGTTCGCGTTTATGTTGGTCGGAATCGGACTCGTTTCGCTGGTGTTGGCGACGGTTGAACACCGCCACCGTATCCGAATGTTGGGAGCGCAAGACGGCGACAGTCGACGCTCACTGGCGGTGCTGGTCGCGGCGCTGATCTCGGTTCTCGGAATACTTGGTCTACTCGCGATGATTTTTCGGCAGTAGTCGCGCAAAGAGCAGTAATCGCCGCCTGTGCTACATCCGCGGAATTTATCGCGGAAACAGATTGAAGTTGCTAGTCCTCACCTTCCTGGGCCGCGAGGACTAGGTGCCGCGAGCCGATTCAAGACCTTAGAGAGCAAAATCCGCTTCTACGGGAAGCTCGAATTCGAAGGTTGCTCGGCGATCGGGGTTGTTCGTCGCCCACAAGCGGCTCCATGATTCTTGATGATCGAACGCGTAATCGCTAGCAGCATTCCCATCCATTTATCACTTTCAACCTCCGTCCATTCCAGTTTGGACAACGCACCAGATGATTTGACGAGCATACGGTTGGCCGACGCTATCGACTGTTCGTGGCTGAAGACAGTAACCATGTTCTCCGCAGCTACGCCGTAACGGGACAACATCGCGCCACAGAAGCGTATGATACGACGGTTGAGAGCACGGTCTATTGCAGCGGATACGCGCGGACGCGATATCGGCACGACGCTGTATCAAGCCCCGTTCACGGCATTGATCGCCGAGGATACCCATCGAATTGTCGCGGGAACTACGCTCCCCGAATGCAGCTTCAGACGCGCTGCGCCTCTTCGACCGGGTAGCGCGAGGCAAAATCTCGAATGAGTGCCAAAGAGCGACTTTCGTAGATTCTTCGCCGCGTGCAATGAGAATGACATAATTATGAGTCGTACGGCGATACGCTACGATGGTGTGAACGTGGATCGCGGTGTCGATTCCCTTGAGCCGATGTCAACCGAGCAGCACTTTGGCTCATCTACGGTAGCCACTCTAGAACGTCGTGGAGGCTTGCGCAGCGGCCGCCTGGCTCGCCCAAAGGTCGCGGTGGACACGGTTTTGTTCGCGATAGAAGAACGACGGCCGCGCTGCTACCTGGTGCAGCTCAAACGCGGCAAGCTGGCGGGTAGATGGGCGTTTCCAGGTGGCCTGGTACGGGTCGGCGAGATGCTCGATGAGGCGGCTCGCCGTGAACTGTATGACGCAACCGGACTCGCGCAGCCTTATCTGGAGCAGCTCTTCACCTTCGGCGATCCTTCGCGCGATCCGACTTCGCACGTGGTATCAGTCGCATACGTGGCATTAACAGATGATCCCGCCAGGGTCCATTCGTGCTCGGCCAAGTACGCGGCGGGGCGATGGTTTGAAACTCTCGCTTTGCCGCCGTTGGCGTATGACCACGCCTTGATGGCTAATTACGCGATGCGGCGTCTCAAATCCAAACTGGAGTACACCAATATCGCATGTAATTTGCTGCCCTCGACCTTCACTTTCGCTGAACTGGAAGAACTGTACGCGACGGTACTAAATCGCACGCTCGATCGGCGAAACTTCCGGCGCCGCATCATGGCGATGAGCCTGCTGCGCCGAATGCCGCTCAAGCGCCACGGACGTCATCGGCCGGCAACCCTCTATAGCTTTGCCCAGCGCAGCTTGCAGGTCATCGAAATGCTATAGT
>JBOHWM010000099.1:0-8144 GCA_050736555.1 Binataceae bacterium (SeqCode) | reverse complement strand
CGACTCGAGACGCAACTGGAGTTTCTTTGAGGTCCCGTTAACCTCACGCGCCAGCCAGTCGGTACGGGTTTATGGCGGCAAGATCGTCCACGGATGGCCGCTCATCCTCAAGAACTGGACGGCGCTGCTGGCGCGTTTCACGCTCGGCCGCATGAGTAATCACTAGGCGGAACGACGCCAGCGAAGCCGGCGGCGAACCGAGCACACTAGGCGGAGGAAAGCGGAGCCGAGCGAACGAGTCTGCGAGGCGCGTACTAAAATCAGTGAAGAGTCTCGGAAAACAGATCCAAAAAGACAGATTCGGGATTCCTCGCCGCGCTCGGAATGACAACATGACAGCTTATATAGAAGTTCCTTAATGCCCGGGAGAACCAACCACCGATGACTCCAATCGAAGGCGTGCGCATCCGCTTTGACCATGTTTCAATCGCGGTTGAATCAATCGATCGCGGCGTCGAATTCTTTCAACGCTATTTCTCAACCTACCCGCGTCATGAAAAACAGCTTAGCGAACAGGCCAGCGGCGGGTTCGTATGGCAGGATTTTTTTCTCGGCAGAGGCGTAGTCGAATTCATCCAGGAGATCCCGGGCAATGACGGCTTCGTCTCGCGTTTCATCCAACGCCACGGCGAGGGCATGCACCACCTTTCATTCGAGCTCGACCATCTTGATCCGGTGGTCGCCGCGCTGCGCGCCGACGGCGTCCGCATCGTCGACGAGTATACCTTGCCCGAGGGCCACCGCACCGCCTTTATCTCGCCACGCGATGGCTTCGGCGCGTTGATTCAATTCTGGCAACCACTCGATTATGACCATCCGATCCCACCTCCAGCCGACGACAAGACCGTGCGCTTCGACCATGTCGCGATCGCGGTACGCGAGATCGAACGTGCGATGGATTTTTTCGGCCATTATTTTCCCGCGCAGGTGATCAACCGTCCGATGCCCAGCAGCTCGCAAGGCAACTTCATCCTGTCTCATCTCGACATCGCCGGGTTCAAGCTGGAATTTCTGCAAAGCCCCGGACCTGATACTGAAGACGATTTCGTGCGCCGCTTTATCGAACGGCACGGCGAGGGATTGCACCACTTTACCATCGGCGTGCGCGATTTCGATGCGCTTTTGGACAAGCTGCGCCATGACGGCGTGCGGATTGTCGGCCGCGAAACGAACTGGCGCGGGGAACGCCAGTTTTTCATTTCGCCCCAATCGGCCTTCGGCACACTGATCCAGGTATGGGAGGGAATGCGGCAATGAGGCGACTTCCGTGTTGAAGGTGGTGTTCTTTGACGCGGCCGGCACCTTGTTCGAACCGCGCGAGCCTGTTGGGGATACTTACGCGCGGATTGCGCGCGACTTCGGCGTCAGAGCGAGCGGCGCGGAGGTGAATGCGACCTTTCGAAGAATTTTTCATGGTGCGCCAGGTCTTGCGTTCGGGCCCGGTCATAGCGCGGTCGAGTTGCGCCGGCTCGAACGGCAGTGGTGGCGGGGAATTGTCTGGCGCGTGTTTGCTGAAATCGGCCGCTTTGACGATTTTGACGCATACTTCAACACGCTTTTTGCTTATTTCGCCGACCCTCGGCACTGGCTCGCCGATCCACAGGCGATGCCCCTATTGAGCGGGCTTAAAGCGCAAGGCCTGCAGCTCGGCATGGTTTCGAATTTCGATTGGCGGCTCTACGCGATTCTCGACGGCCTCGGCCTGCTCACGTATTTCGACTCCATCACGATTTCGTCCGAGGCTGGATGGGCGAAGCCGTCAGCGGAGATTTTTCGCGTCGCGCTGGCCAAGCATGCTGCGATCGCGGCGGAAGCCCTGCACATCGGCGATTCACTTCCGCTCGATATCGGCGGCGCTCAAGCGGCTGGCATCGCAGCTATCCTGCTCGCCCGCGACAACCATGGCGAGACTGGGGCTGGCGCTGAGATCGCTCGGGTGAACTCGCTGGCGGCAATCGTCCCGATGATGCAAAAAATGGCATTCCCATGACCCCATGAGCCGAATTATGTTGAACGCGGCGATTGCCGCCTCTTAGCGGCGCCGCCTTCATTCCCAGGGGACCGGAGTGACCGATGAGGGACGTAAGCGGGTTTCGCGCGATAGTCGTGACAATTGGCATAATCGCGCTCAGCGGCGGCATCGCTATGGCCGGCGGCCTGAGCGCATTCAATCAACGGCTCGATTCGATAGAACCGCAAGTGTCACAAGCCGTCGCAGACCCCGCGATGGCGAGTTCAATACTCAACCGGCTCGACGAGGACGAAGCCGATTTCGCACAACTGACCGAAAGCTCCCATTACAGCCGTGACCGCCTGTTGGATACGTACACCCGGCTCGAAGAGATGCTCAATCGCATTTACACGGCCTACAATAACCAAAAAGAGGCGTGCATCCGCACTATCGACAATGGTGGCAGTTGCGATTACGACCATCCGGAACGGCTCGCCTTGCGCGCGCTTTATCCGCTGTCATGGTTGCGTTTTCAGGGCGCGACGCTCTACGCGGATGATCCTTCAGTGCAGCGCAGACTGCTCAACCAGGCTATCGATGGCTTCACCGACAGCACGCTTTTGATCGTGGCGCCGGAACTGGTGCGCGAAAATCTGCTGGGCCGGGCCTTTTGCGAGCGCGAGTTGGGCAAATTCGATCATGTCGAGTACGCCAAGGCTATCGCGGATTTCAAGCGCATCATGAGGGCCGGACCTTACACGCGCCAATACCGGCCGGCGCAACAAGGACTGGCGACGACCTACGCGGCGATGGGTCAGATGAATCGGGCACAGAGGGTCACCGGGCAGCTTGCCAGCGGCGCCACTGGCGCACAGCGCGAGGGCTTGGAGATGCTGCGGCTGAGAGAAATGTTCAAGGCCGAGCAGGCCATCACCGATCCGGCCAAGCGCGCCCGTCAGCATCGCGAGATTGTCGATTACATGCGAGCCCGCCAGCACGAAAAGAACGGATGGGCAGTGGCGGTCGCGGCCGCATCGGATTACGTCTCCGACCCGGTCGCCGAATTCGGCAACTCCAACGATCCGTTTGAAATCTACCTGCTCGCCAATGTCATCTATTACAAGCATCATACTCTCGAAGCCGCTCATTACTATTGGCAGGCGGCGCGCAGTGGCCAGTACCCGAAGGCCTACCGCTACGCCGCCGATCTCTATTACGCGCAGGGCCGCCTCGACACCGTACGTCAAATCGTCGACCAGGTGGCCGCCCAGCGCGGCGGTTCGGACGCGCAATGGGCTGCGTATATGCGGTTTAAAATTCCACGGCTGCAATGGGAGCGTAGCGGGATGCACAACGCCGAACTGGAGCGGGCGTGGATGACAGGCGCGCGCGAATACCTCAAGGAATTTCCGCACGGCAGATATGCCTTCGAGCCGCGCTTTCGACTTGGCGAAGAGCTCCAGCGCCAAGGCGACTTTATCCACGCGGCCGCCATGTACGCAGAAGTCAAGGGCAGCCCCGATTACGATTACACGGCACGTTACAACGCCGCCGAATGTTATTACGAGGCGCTCAAACGCGCTGGCAAGCCAAGTTCCACTCCCGTCAGCGCTCACACCTCAGCGCAAAATGAAGCGTTGCGCCGGCGCACGATCGATGCGCTGCACGTGGCTATTGCGGCGGAACCAGCCGCTGAACGCGGTGTCGCCGCGTCACAGCGTCAACGGCTAAGGCAAAGCCGTGGACGTGCCATCTTCATGTTGGCCACTCTGCTCGAGCGTGAGCCCCGGGTTGATTACACCCAAGTCGCGGCGATTTTGCAGAATTACGAAGCTCAATATCCTGCGATGAAGGCGCATTTCGGCCAGATTTCCGACTGGCGCGTGCGGGCGCTCGATCATACCGGCCAGTATGCCGAACTGCAGCGCGAAATCGGCGCGCTGGCGGCCCGCAACGATAACACGCCTTCGTTTAACGACTACATCAAGGAAGTTGGCATTCGCTTCTGGAAAAACGCGCAGGCAAAAAAGGCCGCCGGTGATAATGCCGGCTATCTCGCCGACACCAATCTCACCGCCATTACGTACAGCTATTTCGATCGGATGGTGCGGCAGAATAAAATCCCGGCCAAGGACCTTACCGGGACGCTGTCTATCCTGGGCGAGTCGTGGCTCGCGATGGGTCAGACCGATAAGGCGCAGGCGCTCTTCACCCACGTCGCTAGGGCCGACCCAGCGTCGCCCGACGCCAACGCCGGCCTCGCGCGCATCGCGCAATCGCGCAAGGATTACAAAGATGCCATGGACTTGTGGAGCCGGGTCGAATCAATCGCCGCTCAATCTGATAGCCTGTTTTACGAGGCCAAATACAATATGGCGGAAATCTACGCGCGCGAGGGGAACGTCAACGGCGCTTGTACTAAACTTGAAGCGACCCGCAGCGAGCATCCCACCCTGGGCTCGCCCGCGATGAAGGCGCAATGGAGCGCCTTGCAACACAAGCTCTGCTCCAATCACACGGAAAGTTAAAATGCTCAAGCGAATACATCATGTGGGTGTCGTGGTGCCCAATCTGGACGAGGCGATGCGTTTCTGGCACCGCCAACTCGGCCTTCATTTGACGAAAACCGCCGTAATCCGGGACCAGGGTGTCAAAGCCGCGTTGCTTGACGCTGGTGGCAGCGAAATCGAACTGTTGGAGCCGCTCGACCCGGATAACGGCGTCGGCAAATTCCTGTCGCGGCGCGGCGGCGGATTGCATCATGTCTGCTTCGAAACTGACGACGTCGCCCACGAACTCGAGAGCGCCCGTAATAAGGGAATCGCGCTGATCGATCAGAAGCCGCGCCCAGGCCTTGCCGGAATGATCTGTTTTCTCCATCCCAAAGCCACGTGCGGGGTGCTGGTCGAATATGCGCAGCCCTAAACCAGCGGAGCGCTCTCGCGCGTAGCGAGCGCTAGTGGAGCGGAGCGAAACGAGCAGACGAGTCCGCGAGTTGCGTTCAAGACCGACAGTCTGCGGCGTGCGTTCAGATAAGATAATAATGAAAGGGGTGGCGATCATGCCTATTTATGAATATCGCTGTGATGATTGCGCAAATTCATTTGAAACGTTGGTGAGAACGGGACACGAAGACCACGCGGACTGCCCCGCCTGTCATGGCGTTAACTTAAGCCGCGAACTGTCGGTCTTTGCTTCGGCGCGGGCCGATGCGTCATCGCCGGCGCCCGCCGCTCGTGGCGGCGGATGTTGCGGCGGCGGCTGCGGCTGCCATTAGGGAAAAGTTCCCCAGAAGCTCATCTGTCATTCCGAAGCACACCAGCGGCGCTCAAGATAAGGCGCCACTTCCACTATAAGAAATAGTGGAGTCCGGAAACGTAACTCGCACCTCGTCAACGACCTCGTCGAGACGGTCCCGAGATTCGCCGCCGTCAAGGTTAGCGGCATCGGTTGCCCCAACCGTCCGCGGGCAAAATCGAGCAAGTCGTTGACCATGCCGCTCAAGCGGCGCGCGCCATTCAGGATGCGGGAGACCGTGCCAAGCTGCTGTTCGCCCAAACCCTGCCGCGACAAACGATTCCGCCGGCGAGGGCGTTAATGATGGCCAGTGCGTGATCGCGCAAAACCCATCGCGGCAATCCCTCGCCAGAGGTGAGGGCGTGGGCAAACTGTTCCCATTCCTTGATGCTCTTGTCGGCGTCGGTCCTGACAAATTCAGATAAGTACATTCATCCCCGGTCCGCTGTAATTTGGCGATCGCAATCGCGCGATTTCCGCGATTAATGATAACAGATAACCGGCCGGCCTCGCGGTGCGCTACGCCGATACCCAATCGCGCTGAAAATCACGGCCGGCGCCACGCGTCAACGTAGCCAGGATCTTCGATTCCTTCGGGCATCTCGGCAATTTCGACGGCGTCACGCGTGTCGAGATAGACTGCGACCTCGTTGGTTTCCTTGCGCGTACGCGTGGCGCCGAGCTCGAGCGATTTGGGTTGCGGCCCGTGTGGAAAGCCGCTCGGATGCACGCTCAGCATGCCCGGACCGAAATTATCGCGGCTCATGAATTGGCCGCGATGCAGGAAAATAACCTCGTCAACGTCATCGTCGTTGTGAAAAAACGGCACACCCAGCGTGCCCGGCGCGGTCTCCAACGGGCGAGGCGCAAAGGTGCCAATCACGAAACGCTCCGCCACGAAATTTACATGCGCCGACGGTGGAATGTGATAACTCGCACTCACCACCGGTCGCAGGTCACGCCAATTGAGCCGTACCGGCGCAAGTTCGCCATGCCAACCCACCGCGTCGAGCGGATTAAAGGGATAATTGACGGTACTGAGGCGCTCACGCTTTTTTATCACGATGCGCCACGGCTCTTCGTTTTGCTGTGAAAGAAACGCATCGTCAATGCGCGGAATATCGAGCACAGCCGGATCGAAAATCGCTTGATTGCCGAGTATGCCCTTGTCGGGCAATTGATAAGCGTCGTTGGTGGCTTCGATTAAAAGCGCGGCCAGCGGCTCGCGCGTGCTAATCCGCCACGCCGTACCGCGCGGCAACACGATGTAATCGCCGTCGCGAAAGGCCAGATGACCATAATCGCAGAAGAGATCGCCCGCGCCTTCGTGCATGAAAATCAATTCGTCACCATCGGCGTTGCGCACCAGGTGGTCCATCGCTCCCGACCATCGCCACCATCGCAGACGCAGATTTTGATTACTTAGCACGGGCTGAGCCTGCCACGGCGAAGTACCAACGTTGTTCAACCGCGCAAGATTGAACGCGCGCGGACGTAGCGGCCCCTCCCAGCTACGCCATCCGGTCGGCGGATGCGTGTGGTACATCTGGGTCGAAGGACCGAAGAATCCTTCGCGCCCGAGTTCGCGCTCGTAGGTTCCTTCGGGCAGATCGCAATGGGCCTGACGGCTGGCGCGGCCCTCTGATAATGGCAAACGGATCCAGTGTCGCATCGCTATGGCCCTCCCTCGCAAAGCTTGCTGGAATGACAAAAATCAGATGGTCCGAGTATAACACCCTGGGCGCGAAACCGGCGGTAGCCGCAAATTGTAAATCCGCAGGGCGGCCAGGTTTCGTAGCGCTTTTCGTTGTAGTTACGGCGGTCCATGGCCTCGCGCTGTGAAAAATCGCGCACCCTTTGCGAATTCTACAAAAATGCCAAGCCTCTCTTGGCAATTACCAGCGAAAATTCCGTAGGCGCGGACCGGCCGGTTTCGCGCACGGCAAGACGCGCATTTTGCCTGCTTGTCGCACCTGTGCAAAATCGCCGAGCGGATCAAAGCCACTACGCGCGTTACGGTTCAAATCGCCGGATTTGACAGCGGTCAGGGGATGCCGCCGCCAACCGACTATCGCGGCCATCCGGAACAATTCGCCCCCAGCGATTTTCCGATGGACTTCGACGCACTGCGGACGCGGCTGCCAGCTAATTGCCGCCTCGTGCTGGGCCAGTGAGGGACACTGTGGAGCAATTCCGACGCACAGTGCTCGATCCGCGGGCTCCGTTGAGTTTTGTCGCATTTGACCTCGATTACTATTCCTCGACCAAGCAGGCTTTCGCGTTGCTTACCGATCCCGACCCGGCCAAATATCTCTTCCTGCCAATACTGTATTTTGACGATATTGTGCCCAGTTATTCCGATTGGGCTGGCGAACTGCTCGCGATCAACGAATTCAATGCCGAGCAGGAGATGCGCAAGATACAGCAGTACCGCTTCCCGCCCTCGCGGCGATTACTAAAAAACGCACGCTGGATTGATCAGATCTTCATTCTTCATCTATTTGATCATCCACGGCTGAGCGCGCCACATACGCTCAAACGTATGCGGAACGTTTATTTAAACATGACTCAATGAAATGCGCGGTCCGCCCATCAGGGCGGAAGCGGAACGTGTCGCCTCCTACGGGCCCTAACCCTTGTCTTCGGCGCGATCGAAATGGAAAAAGCGCTCCATCAGCATGTCCCCGTTGATTTGTTCCCCGCTTAACACCATCGCGAGCAATTCGCCGCCCAGTACCTGCGGTGCAATCACGATGTCGGGCTGTACCAGCTTGATGCGTTCGAGATGCTTGGCATCGTTGATGGTCGCGACCGTCTTGGCGCGCCCCTTCAGTTCCTTCACCGCCAATACCACGAAAGCGTTCTCCGAATCGTCCGCGCGCATCGCCAGCACCGC
>JBOHWM010000098.1:0-2739 GCA_050736555.1 Binataceae bacterium (SeqCode) | reverse complement strand
CACCCATCCCGCCGGCGGGATCCCAGCGAGGATTACCGGCGCGGTCCGAATCGAAGCGCTCGCAAACGGATGGTGCGAGCCAACCACCCACCCTACGGCGCTTTCTGCGCGACTTCCGTTGGGAGGCGGTTGTGCTCGAACCCTACAAATTGGCGACGCACAAGGGCGGAGAGTTTTGTGGCGCATCGCGCCAGGTATTGATCGGGCACGGCAATGAGCCGGTGAAATTTCACTTGCGTTATTTCGAACTTGAACCAGGCGGCTTTACCAGTCTTGAGCGTCATCGTCATTGTCACGTGGTGATCGGCGTGCGCGGACATGGCCGCGTCAGCGTGGCGCACAATCAATATCGGATAAAACCTTTCGACTTGATCTACATCGGACCCAATCAGGCACATCAATTGGCCGCGTCGGGCCGCGAGCGTTTTGGCTTTTTCTGTATCGTGGATGCGCTCAGGGACAAGCCCCGCCCAGCATGACGGCATTCCATGCCGACGGTGGAAAGAATGCTCGCGTTGCTCGATTTTGCTTACTTTGCGAGGTTGCCGCGATTTCGAGCGAGCATGAATATGACGCGCAGCTAACCGCCGGCTAGTGGGCTTGCCGATCTCAAAAAGAAGAGAGGGCATCCTCGCCAGGCGGATGCCCTCTTTGTACCGCTCTCTTGATTTAGCCGAGTATCAGGTCGCAGCCGGAGCCGGCGCGATTCCACCCGACGTGCCACCAGCCGGAGGCGCGCCCGCACCAGCACCCGAGGGTGCGCCAGCGCCACCTGACGGAGCGGCCGTATGGGTCGCATGATGGTGATGATGATGCACCACGTGACGATGGTGATGGAAATGACGGCGATGATGGCCCATATTGGTCTTCGCGGCGATCGCTTCCGCACGGTCCGCCGCCGAGCTTGCGTCTGCCGCGGCTTGCTGGACCTTGGCCGCCGAAGCCTGTGCCGACTGTGAGGCCGTCTGCGCCTGCTGGCTGGCAGCTTCAGCGCGTGAGGCGGACTGGTCGGCCTGCTGAGCGGCATTGGTTGCTCGCTGAGCGGCGTCAGGCTGCGAAGAACAACCGACGGCGAACGAAAGGGCTAGCACCGCCCCCGCCAGCAACAGCAGCTTAGAAGACCTTCCGATTAACCCTTCCATCCTTTTCCTCCTCTTAACCTTCTCAATTCGTGGGCATCATCGCGGCGGTACTACTGTTTTACCGCGGTTCAACCCGGTTATCCTTTATAGATTGCACGTAGCACGCAAGCATACAGAATGAGAGATTTTATCGCAATGGAACCATACGATATTAGTTCGCTTGGCTTCATAAGCAATCAAAATATCTCAAACGCTGTCCAGCACGCGGAAATCGCGAGTTAGAAGTCATCCCCGCCCAGGTCATCGTCCATACCACCCATTCCACCCATACCTCCCATTCCACCCATTCCGCCCATGCCCATGCCGCCCATTCCGCCCATCCCACCACCTGGCGGCATCGCTGGAGCCGGAAACTGCCTCTTGGGTTTTTCGGCGACTGCGGCTTCGGTCGTGATCAGCATCGTGGCAACGCTGGCCGCATTTTCCAAAGCCGAACGCACCACCTTGGCCGGGTCGATTACTCCCGCTTTGACCAAATCCTCGTATTCTTCCGTGGCTGCGTTGAAGCCGAAATCACCCTGGCCGTCGGTGACCTTGGCAAATACGACGGCCGGCTCATGTCCCGCGTTTGCCGCAATCTGACGCAGCGGCTCACCCATCGCGCGTGCGATTATTTTGGCGCCCACTTTCTGTTCATCACTCAGTTCCAGTGCTTCGACAGCTTTCACGCATCGGGCCAGCGCAACGCCACCGCCTGCCACCACGCCTTCCTCAGCCGCCGCGCGCAGGGCATGCACGGCGTCATCCACCCGCGCCTTCTTTTCCTTGAGTTCGACTTCAGTCGCCGCTCCCACTTTGATAACCGCCACTCCACCGGCAAGTTTGGCCAAGCGTTCTTCAAGCTTTTCGCGATCATAATCCGACGTGGTCTCGGCGATTTGCGTACGAAGCTGCTGCACGCGACCGGCGATATCCGCCTTCTCTCCGGTGCCACCCACAATCGTGGTGTTGTCCTTATCGATAATGATGCGGCGGCATCGCCCGAGTTGATTTATCTGTACGTTTTCAAGCTTGGAGCCAAGCTCTTCGGCGATTAGCGAGCCGCCGGTCAGGATGGACATGTCCTGGAGGTTTTCCTTACGCCGGTCGCCGAAGCCTGGCGCTTTCACCGCCGCCACTTTGAGCGTGCCGCGCAACTTGTTGACCACCAGCGCGGCCAACGCTTCGCCATCCACGTCCTCCGCGATAATCAGTAGCGGGTGGCCCGACTGCGCGATCTTTTCGAGCAGCGGCAGCATCTCACGCAAATTGGAAATCTTCTTCTCATGGAACAGGATGAGTGGCTCCTCCAGCTCGGTCATCATCCGTTCAGGGTTGGTGATGAAGTATGGGGAGAGATAGCCGCGGTCGAAGCGCATCCCTTCAACCAGCTCCAGGGTGGTGTCAATGCCGCGCGCTTCCTCAACCGTGATCACGCCGTCCTTGCCAACTTTCTCGAGTGCCGTGGCGATTATTCTTCCGATTTCGCGATCGCCGTTGGAAGCAATCGTGGCCACCTGCTCCATCCGCGTGGGGTCGCTCACTTCGCGTGACATCGATTTTATTTCGGCCACTGCCGCTCTAACCGCCTCGTCGATGCCGCGTTTCAGTTCCATGG
>JBOHWM010000097.1:0-8502 GCA_050736555.1 Binataceae bacterium (SeqCode) | reverse complement strand
GGTGGAGCATGCCGAGCATTCGCGCGCACCGGTGCAACGCCTGGCCGATCGCATGGCCGGATACCTGGTTTATTTGGCGCTCGCCGCCGCGACCCTCACCTTCTTCGTGACGCGCGACATCCGTTCGACCATTTCGGTGGTGATCGTGGCTGGCGCGTGCGGTATCGCCGCCGGCACACCGCTGGCGATTCTGGGCGGTATCGGGCGCGCCGCGCGGCTGGGCGCGATTATCAAAGGTGGCGTGCACCTGGAAGTCCTCGGCCGGGTCAATACGGTGGTGCTGGACAAAACCGGCACGCTCACATTCGGCCGCCCGGAAGTGCAAGCCGTGATTCCGGCCGGCATCTCCGAGACCGCGCTGCTGGAATTGGCCGGGATGGCGGAACTACGCTCCGAACATCCGCTCGCTAAGGCTATCGTGACGCGCGCGTCGGCCGCCGGCTGCATGCTCAAAGAGCCGGAGCGGTTCCAATCAACGCCCGGCCGCGGCATCACCGCGGTCGCGGACAATGCGACGATTATGGCCGGCAGTCGCGCCCTGATGAATGCGCACGGCGTTGCGATACCTCGGGACTTTAGTCAGGAGGGCGCCTCGGAGGTGTTCGTCGCCCGCGACGGGCAATACGTCGGAGCCGTGCTCATCGCGGATACATTGCGGCCGGAAGCGGTGCGCGCCATCCAATCCTTGCATCGCATGAAAATTCGTACGGTTTTGCTTACCGGCGACATTGCGTCGGTCGCGCGCGCGATTGCGCACCGCCTCGGCATCATGAACATCGAGGCCGAGCTTCTGCCCGAGGCGAAACTCGCGCGCGTCAAGGAGTTGGTTGCGGCGGGACGCTCGGTCGCGATGGTCGGTGACGGCATCAATGACGCGCCGGCACTGGCGGCAGCCAGCGTAGGCGTGGCGATGGGCTCGGGCACCGACGTTGCCCGCGAAAGCGCCGACGTGGTGCTGCTTGGCAACGACCTGGGCAAGTTCGCCGATACCGTGGCAATCGCGCGCCGGACGCGCCGGATCATCTGGTGGAATTTCGCCGGGACGATCGCGGTTGATTCGGCCGGCATTGGGCTGGCCTCAGTCGGGCTGCTCGATCCGACCCTGGCCGCCTTCATTCATGTCGCTTCCGAGATGACTTTTATTCTGAACTCGGCGCGATTGCTGCCGCGCAGGGCAGGCACGGCCAACAAGAGCGGAATCGATCACGAATCGCCGGACAAGCTCTCCAAACAGGCAGCCTGACTTAAGGCCGCAGCCGCGCAAGCGCGCATAGGCATGGGTTAAAGTTGTTCTTTTTCCTCGACCGCGCGGAATTCGCTCTCGCCCAACGCCTCGGCTTTGCGGCTGCCGTAACGTTCGTACAGTTCGAACAGTGAGGACTTATGCGGGCGCACGCGGCTCAACGGGCACTTGTTCCAGTCCTCCAGCGATTCGTCGCAGTAGCCCAAGCGGTTCTCGCCGCATTTGGGCTGCAGGAAAACCGCCATTTCCGGCAGCACCTTCTTGATTTCCGCGCGCATCAACGCGACCATCCGCCGGATTTCCCATTGTGCGCGCACGCACAGGCGCAGATCGCAAATGTGCAGCATCTCGGCGAAATTCACCATCACGTGAAAATTGGTGGGCGCGGCGTTGGGCAGGATAAAGCGCGCGTCCTCGGCGGGAATCCCGGCCTTGAGCGCACGCGCGTACAGTTCGGAGGTGCGGGCCAGCAATTCGGCGAATTCCTCATCCATGCCGGCGCGCTGCCATGATTCAGGCAGGATGAAGGCGAGCCGCTCCTGCTTGAACTTGACGTAGCGCTGACTCTGCTGCTCGAAGCTGATGCCGACGCGGTGACGGACGAACTGATGGGAGAGCGAGCGCGACACACCGGCAATGGCGAACCAGAAGACCACCTGCTCGAGTGGCGAGGCGTGGCCGGTCTTCAAGCGTTGGCCGATAAACTCGCCGATAGTCTCGCGGCTAATCTTGCGCGCATCAATTTTTTCCCAGATTTCGAGCGGTGATTCGACCGAATAACAGGTGCGAAAAGCCGCGTAGAGCTTTTCCAGGGGCGCGCGCGCGTAGTCGATCAACCGCACCTGCATTTTGGCCTGATTTTCCATCGATAGTTAATCTCAACTAAGTCTAAAGCGCACCTCGCAGACTTATGATTCCGAAACGCGGTTCACGGACTCGCCTGCCCGCTTCGCCTTCGGCTGCGCTGGCGTGCGCGGCTCCACTTTGTTCCGCGTGGCGCTTTTCATCATAACATCGCGGTTGGCGGTTTACTCCTTCCCGCTAGACACGTCTCGCGCGCGAATCCACAGCGGCTGTCCACAATAGCGTTGCCTTATACTCGGGTGATTGCGAAAGTCAGCACGCGATGCGCGAAGGGTTTAGCCTCTATGGCTTGTTACGGCCGCTGCTGTTCCGTCTCAATCCCGAACTAAGCCATCGCCTGACGATCGCGCTGATGAGCAGCGGAGCGCATCGCCTCTTGCGCGATCGTTATGATCCTCCGCAATTGCACACGCGCTTATGGGGGATGGAGTTCCGTAACCCGCTGGGATTGGCGGCGGGGGCTGATAAGGATGCGCGCGCCGTGCGCGGATGGGAAGCGCTCGGCTTTGGCTTTGCCGAATTGGGCACGATCACCCCGCGTCCGCAGCCCGGAAATCCCGCGCCGCGCATTTGGCGCCTCGAAAATCAGCGGGCGCTGATCAACCGGCTCGGCTTTCCAAGTGCCGGAATGGCCGCCGCGCGCGTGCGTATGGAACGCGTCCAAGGAATCGGGCTCTCGATGCGGGTAGGGCTTAACTTCGGTCCCAACAAGGAAACGCCGGCGGACAGAGTAGTCGATGATTACGCCGCGCTGATGGCGCGGCTCGGCGCCATGGCGGATTTCGTCGTGGTGAATATCTCATCGCCGAATACCGCTGGATTACGCGAATGGCAGGCGCCCGAGCGCATCCGCGCGATCGTGGATACGTTGCACGCCGCACCTTTTGTCGGACCGGCACGGCCACCCTTGTTGATCAAAATTGCACCCGACCTCGAGGACTCGATGGTCGAACAAGTATGCGTTACCGCGATCGAATTGCGGCTTGATGGGATTGTCGCCACCAATACCACGGTCGCGCGCGATGAGATTGGTGTAACCAGCGCTTATCCAGGCGGGCTCAGCGGCGAACCGCTCAAGGCACGCGCGCGCGCCGTCATCGCGGCATGCCGGGCACATACGCGCGGCCGTATACCGATCATCGGAGCGGGCGGCATCGCCAGCGCGGAAGACGCCTATGACGTTATCCGCGCGGGAGCCAGCCTGATCGAGCTTTACACCGCAATGATTTACCACGGCCCCGGCGTGGTGGGTTCAATCAAGCGCGGGTTGGTGCGCTTGCTCACTCGCGATGGATTCCGCTCTATTAGCGAAGCGGTGGGCAACGTGGCGGATCGCTGAATCCAAATCGGTACCGCCGGACAGTTCGCGCTAGCGTTTTCCCTGGAGGCAAATCATGTCATCACAAACACGCGGTGGTGCGGAAATCCTGGTGAACGGAGCATGGCTCGAAGCACATCGTAATGACGCGGGCCTGGTGTTGATCGACACGCGCTCACCCGACGATTACTGGAAGGGCCATCCCATGGGCGCGCGCCATTTCGATCCCTTTCCGTTTCATCATAGCGATACGAGCGAATCGGGCCTGCGCGAATTTCGCGGCCAGCTCCAATGGATCTTTTCCACCCTTGGCATCCGCGCCACCGACACCGTGGTTTGTTACGAAAATAACTCCGGAATGCGCGCGACGCGGGTGGCTTGGATGCTCGAATACATGAGTCATCCGTCGGTGCGGATTTTGGACGGCGGCCTCAAGGGTCTTTCCCGAGAGAAGCTGGTGGCGGCGGCACCATCGATCACGTCCTGCGATTTTAAGCTTAACCCGCGTGACGAGTTGCTCGCCGGCCATGGCTACATCATCGCGAGCCTGAGCAACACGGACGTCCAGCTTTTCGACGTGCGCAGTGACGAGGAATATTTCGGCGAACGCGTACGCGCGCGCCACGGCGGCGCCATCCCCGGCGCGATTCATCGCGACTGGATGGCCAACCTCGACGCACAAGGCGCCTTCAAGCCGGCCGCGCAGTTGCGCGACGAGTTCGAGCGGATGGGGCTCAATCCGGAGAGCGAAATCGTCCCTTATTGCCAAGGCGGTTATCGCTCAGCGAACGCGTATTACGCCCTCAAGCTAGCGGGCTTTTCGCGCGTGCGTAATTATCTCGGCTCATGGGGTGAATGGGGCAATCGCGACGACTTGCCGATCGATCATCCGCGCCGCCGTCCGTGAAACCGTCAAGGCTGATAACCAAAGAACCCCCGCACGGGCTATTTTATCCTTCTGAACAGGAGTCCGCGAGGTGAAGAATCCCGTAAAACCCTCGGTTTAAGGCTTAGAACTCGGGATTCTTCGCTGCGCTCAGAATGACAGAACCATACTTGTGCCAAGGTTACTTAGCGGCGTGCCGATCAATGAATGGGCGGTGGCCGACTCAACGCGGACGCCAATGGTATCGCCCGGGCGCGCCTCGGCGGCAAAAATTGCGGTTTTGAACTGTGGCGTTTTACCCGCCAGCATGCCCTTGCCACGGCGAGCGGGACCCTCCACCAGCACCGGCGTAGCGGTTCCAATCAAGGCGCGATTGCGCTCCAGTGAGATACTTTCCTGAAGCTCGATGAGAGCGGCGAGCCGCCGCGCCTTTTCCGCTTCGCTGACCGAATCACCCAGTTTAGAGGCGCGCGTATGCTCGCGCACCGAGTACTTAAACATGAAGGCGGAGTCGTAGCCGACCGTGCGCATCAAGGCGAGAGTGGCTTCGAAATCGTCTTCCGCCTCGCCATTAAAACCAACGATGATGTCGGTCGAAAGCGCGAGCCCGGGTATCGCGCGGCGCAAGCGCGTGACCAAGTCGAGATAGCGCGCGACCGTATATCCGCGCTCCATCGCGGCTAGCACGCGATCAGAACCGGACTGGACCGGCAAATGAAGATATGGCTGCACCTTCGGCTCCGACGCCATCGCGTCGATTACGGCGTCGCTCATGTCGCTCGGATGCGGCGAAGTGAAGCGGACGCGCTCAATACCCTCGACGGCCGCCACCATCCGCAGCAAAGTACCGAAATCGGTCGTGTCGAAGCGGTAGGCGTTGACGGTTTGTCCGAGCAGCACCACTTCACGCACGCCGCGCGCCGCCAGCGCACGCACTTCGCGCACGAGATCGGCGGGCGGCACGCTACGCTCGCGTCCGCGTACATATGGCACTACGCAAAAGGCGCAAAACTTGTCGCATCCACGCATCGCGGTGACGTAGGCGCGCACGCCGCCTTCGAATTCGGGCGAGATGTCAGCATAGGTTTCGCCACGGTCCAGCCGCACGTCAATCACTGGATCAAAGTTCGTACGTCCAAGCAGTTCGGGCAGACGGCGATAAGTGTCGGGACCGGCGACGAGGTCAAGCCACGGCGCCTTTTCGACCAGCGCCGCCCGATTATGTTGCGCCATGCATCCGAGCAGCCCCAGCTTGAGATGTGGCCGCTCGTGCTTGAGCCTTGCCAGGTCACTGAGACGCCCCAGCACGCGATCCTCGGCACGTTCGCGGATAGCGCAGGTGTTGAGCAGGATAACGTCGGCGTCGTCGGGCGTCGCAACGCTGCTGTAGCCGGCGCGCCGCAGCACCGCCGTGACGAGTTGCGAATCCGCGATATTCATCTGGCATCCGTACGTCTCGAGATACACGCGCGGATTCTCGAGTTGAGTCGGTGAAGCGGCCATAACAATGGGTGAATCCTAAACCATGGAGCCTTGGCGGTACAACATCTGACGACAGTGGCGTTGTCACACGAGCCTAGCTCCGGGGTTGCAAGAGGCATCGCGAATTCCGCGAATTCTGCGGCCTCAAGATGAAGATTCAGAGGGGCGAGAGAGACGGCAATGTGCCCTCAGTTTCGATTCGCGTTAGAAATTCGCGCGTCTGATCCAACAGTGGCTGTGCCCGTTTTGTCGGAGTTCCGCCCGCTCCCGGCTTTCTCCCGGAATCAAAACGCTTACGTAACCATGCAATAGTGAACATCACCGGAAAGAGGATTATGAAGCAAATGGATATGAAGTTGAGTAAGTCCAAAGCGGAATTTCGTGATGTCTTCTACATGGAATATCAATCCATGTGATAACTAAGATTTATGCGCGATCGCAAGAAGCCACGGCAAATACCATAACGCAGATGACTGAGACTATTGCACAAAGGATCGAAAAGTTGCCGTGGGACGAACTCGGCGAGGCGCTTAATCAACGTGGCTATGCGGCCACGCCGCCGTTGCTGACGGCTCAGGAATGCGCCGGTTTGGCCGCACTTTACGATGAACGCGAACGGTTTCGCAGCCGGATCGATATGATGCGCTTTCGCTTCGGGGTGGGCGAGTACAAGTATTTCGCCAATCCGCTACCGCCGATCGTGGCCGAGTTGCGCACGGCCTTTTACCCGCGCCTGGCAGCGATCGCGAGCCAATGGGCACGAACCTTGGATGGAGAACCGTTTCCATCCGATTTGGCGGCATTTCTCCGCATTTGCCATCGTAACGGGCAGATCAGGCCAACCCCGCTACTGCTGCGCTATGAGGCGGGCGGGTACAACTGTATGCATCAGGATATCTACGGCGAGACGGTCTTTCCGATTCAGCTTACCTGTGTGCTGAGTGAACGGGGGATTGATTTTCGGGGCGGTGAGTTCCTGCTTTTGGAACAGCGCTCGCGCGCACAATCACGCGTCGAAGCGATCACGCTCGAGCAAGGCGAGACGATTCTTTTCGCGACCAGGGAACGGCCGGTCAAAGGCGGCCGCGGATACTACAAGGTCAACATGCGTCACGGCGTCAGCACCATTTTATCGGGGCGGCGGTTCAGCCTCGGCGTCATTTTCCATGACGCCAAATAACGCGCGAGCTTCTGCCAGGCTTGTATAGCCTACGCGCTTGGATCGGAATTGCGGCGCTATCGAATGATGACTAACCTTGTGACAGAGTCGATGACACGCCTATGAATCAAAGACGAGCTTCATTCGAGCGCATCGAGGCAACCCTGCTCGCCTGCCCCAAGTGCAAACGCGCGGTACAGGTGCGCAAGCGCCTCTTGCTAATCCTGCCTGAGGGCGACAAATACGAATATGTCTGCCCGCATTGCGGCAGCACATGCGGCAGTACGGTGCAAAAGGAAGAACCGGTTACGCGGCGGCCAGTCTGAACGCGGCACCGATTACGGGCCGTATAGTAACTTGATAGTCAGATCGAGCCGGCCGCCTTTGTATTCAAAGCTGGCTGGACGAAAGCCCGGCGCCCGCACCACCGGACGCAGGTTGTTCGAAAAGCCGTAGCCCTCCTGCGGCATGCCCAACCAATTGGTTTTGAACTTGCCGCTGGAGTCTTCGTCCTGGAACACCACGGCCGCGTAATTGCCGGGACCAAATCCGTCGAATTCGCAAACTCCCTCGCCATCGGCGATCGGCACCGAGAGATCACGCACCGAACCGCTGTTCGGAAAATTGCCCTTCGCGTCGAATAAGGAGCAGTGAACGCGGCCGCGGTTGCCACGCAGGTTAACCACTCGTACGCGAATGGAATGTTGCGCGGCTTGCGCCAAGGCGCCTGACGCGGTGGCCAAAAGCCCCGCCATCGCCGCGGCGGCGACGGCAAAAGATAGTTGTGTTATCACACCGCGAGTCTTGCGAACGTGTCCAGCGCGCATCCGACACTCGCCGCTTAGTTGAATCAGGCGGGCGCCGACGATATGAACATAACGATATCCGCAAGCCATCCTTCACCCGTTACCAGACACCGACAGCGGCTCGACTTCGTACATCACGCGCACTTCACCTGGGCCACGGAACGGATACTTATCTTTGCCCAGGTACTTCTTCGCGAGCGAATCGATATGTTGGTCGGCGCCGTTTTCGCTGACGCTGACCACGCGCCCGCGCACCTGCACGTGGCGGTAAGGATTATCAGGGTCCATAATCGCGAGAGCCACGCGCGCACCCTTTTGCAGGTTGCGTTCTTTCACGCGGCCGCGCGCGGTGTTGAGTCGAATCTGGCCGTTGGTGAAGTCGAACCAAATCGGTGTCACCTGCGGCGAGCCATCCTTCATTATGGTGGCGAGATTGGCGAAGGCTTTCTTCCGCGTGAGCAGGTCGAGATATTGGTCAGGAACCGTGGTCATTTTCAAATACCACCTTGAGGAATCATCCCTCACGCTTATCCGCGCGATAGCCGGAGTCAAGCCGCGTCCCGCTCACGGGCTTGCGAGCAGGTCCCACGTCGTTGTGCCTGCCGCGCGCGGATGGCTTTATCGCGATTTAGGCGAATACGGTGCCAAGTCGATGGCGCACATAGGGAACCTCTGCACAAGCTCACTTGTCAATCTGAATGGAGTCTGCCATTAGCGGAGCCGAAGGCGGAGCGAGCAAGCGAG
>JBOHWM010000096.1:0-8570 GCA_050736555.1 Binataceae bacterium (SeqCode) | reverse complement strand
CCACCGGATTCGCGTCACTCCCAGCGGTCTTTTGAATTGTACCGCCGGATACGGCTTAATTTCAGAGCGAGAGCCTCGGGCATCCAAAGCCCGCACTCCCTTCCCGTCAGCGTGCGAAAACGGTGGCGATCAGATTTGTCTTGAACAGAGTAAGGAAAGCGGATCGGGTCTAGCTCGGCCGGCCAGGCTTTGCTGGGCCAGCCTCGGTGTGATACTCAGAAACGGTGGAATCCGTATAATGGCAACGGCCAGGACGAAGTCTGTGGCCGGCGTCTGGCTCGCTGGCGACAAGCGTGCGTTGGCTGGCTTTCCACTTCTATGGCAGCAGTTTTGGCCTAGCTGAGGCGGACCTGCGGGACAGTTAACGGAACAACATCGCGCCGGCAGCGGCGATCTGGCCGCGCAGAATGCGCCGCCCGCGGTGAATTGCAACATCACCGACAATGCGATGAGCAAGCAGACGAGGCGGCGCATGTGGGCGAAGTTAACCCAGTTCGTTGCGACGTACAAGCTTGCCGCATGCTGCGGATTTCGCCGGTGGCAGGACTGCACGCCCGTGTTCCATTCTTCTTAGCGCCTTGGAATCGCCGGTTCGCAACCCAGGCAACAGGATTTAACTCGCGCCCTCAATCAAATCGACCGCGTCTTTGAGGGCGCGGTCGAAAGTATAAAGCTTCACAAGTTGATCGCGACCCCACGCCATCGGAAGCGAATCGATCATCATAATCCGCGCCAGCCGCCGGGATGTATCCTGAGCCGCTTCGACCTTCTTGCGATTCCGTCGTTCGAATAGCCGCAGCGCGTATTCGACATGGGCGGCATCGGCGCGTGACAACTCGTCGGCCAACGCCGCCGCCGATAGCATCGCCATCGAGGCGCCGATTCCCGCCGTGGGTAGGAAGCCGGAAGCGGCGTCACCAAGCAGCACCGCGCGGCCCTTGGACCAGTATTTGGTGCGGCAATCGTGCAGGTCCCAGAAAAAGGCTTCCTCCGCGCCGTTTATCGCTTCGAGAGCCGCGCGCGCCTGACCTTCAAACATGCCGAAATGGTTGTCGATCTGTTGCGTAAAGCTGACGCGCCCTTCTTTGCCCAATAATTTTGCCGGTCCCGCCAGCACCACGGCGCTTGCCCCCTTTACCGGGTAAACGCCGATAAAGCGTCCGGCGCCCCAATATTCCGCGCTCGCCGCATTTGGCAAAATGTGATCCGGTGCCCACGCCACCCAGCATGCCCAGCCGCTTTCCCAATAGGCAAATTCATCTCTACCGAGGATTGTCGAACGGGTCTCCGAATGCATCCCGTCGGTGGCAACGATCAGATCAAATTCGGCTGTGGAGTGATCACTGAAGGTGGCAACAATCTTTTCGCCGCGATGCGCGATCCCAGTTAAGGTGTTGCCGAAATGGACGGGGACGTCAGCCGCCCCGACATTTAGAATTTCTAGCAATTCACGCCTGCGGATTCCCTGGATCGGCCCGTATTGGTCACGCAGGCTGCTGAAATCGAAATCATGAACGAGCTCGCCGCGCCCATTAAACATTTGCTAGCGATGGCATGGCACGCTGTTCTCGAGAAAGCGGTCAAACAATCGTAAACCATGCAGAACGCGGCTGCCCAACGGATACAGCGCCAGATTGTAGCCGCCATCGCCGAATCCAGCGGCGCGCTCAACTATGACCGGGTGCTCGTCGCGCTGGCGCAAAAGCGCGGCCAGCGTCATCCCGGCGATTCCCGCACCAACGATCAAAGTCTTGATGCGGCCTTGCGGAACGCCGACAGTTTCGCTCATCTTTCTCGCTTCCCTTTCACAGAATTCAGATCATAGTCCGCAGCCATTCTTATAAGGAGGCACAAATGCCAAACCGCCTGCACGGCATGAAACAGCGATTACAACAATTGTAATTCTTACAGTGGCCAGAATCGAAAAGTAATGCAATTCAAAGTGCTAAGTTATCAGAGCGCGCGCCATTGAAGATTTGCATAGGTGGCACAACTGATGCTTCAGACGACTTTGCCCGTCTGGAGGTTTCGAGAGCTCGTGAGGGCGGGAGGGGTTAAGTGCCAACACAACTTCGCGCGGCGAGACTTTTTGTAATTATCGCAATCACGTTTGGCTTGGGTATGCTGTCAGCATCTGACGCCTACTGCGGCGATCCAACTCCCTTCGTTACCCTTCCCGCTTCTGCTCCCTTACCCACCGATCAGCAGTGCGCGAGCGAAATTCCCGCCACCCCCGAAACCATGTCAGTCAACATTCCCTATAATAACGACATGCCGACTTCGGATGAACTGGCGATGTATTACCGTTATCCGACTCAACCGATCCTGCGAGCGTCGCAATTCGATCGGGTTGACGGGCACTATACCGGTTCCACCGATATGATTCTGCGCTGGGCCGCATGCAAGTGGGGAATTAACGAAAACGTCGTGCGCGCACAGGCGTGGACGGAGAGCAAATGGCGGCAGGGCGGCCCGAATCCCGGTGATGGCGGCGGCGACAAGCGCTACAACATCAGTCAATGCGTCAACGGCAGCTTCACCGCTTTATGGAATTATCAATGCCCAAACTGCTGTCGCCAATCATGGGGTATCCTCCAGACCAAGGTTTTTTATGACTGGGGCACCTGGCCGATGATCAAGGACTCCACCGCTTTCAACGCGGATTATCGCTATGCGGAGCAACGCGCCTGCATGAATGGCGAGTTCGGCCGATACTTCAACACGCGCAATCATCTGCCGAATAGCTATGCCGCCGATATTGGCTCGGGTGACCTCAACCGCATCCTGTGGGGCTGCATCGGGATGCACTTCTCAGGTTCATGGTATGACCCTCAAGCGCGTCATTACATCAACGAGGTCAAGGAGAATATGGCGATGAAGCCGTGGCCCAAGGCGCCAATTCTTCGCACGGCCCGCGCCCGGCGGCGATGACGCTGTCGTTCGCAATGATGCTCAACGGCAATCGGCTGACTTCGCCTGACGCGGAAGAAGGTTGACGTTCCGATGTTCCGCATCCTGCTGACGGACGCGAGTTACAAACACGCTATTGCGCTGGCGCGCCACGCCAAGAAGGAAATCCCCGACCTGCACGTGATTGGCCATTCGACGCTGACGCCGCGGCTCGCCAAATGGCAGTCGTGTTTCGATTCAGTGGTCTCCGACGTCTCGCTGGAACGTGCGCTCGAGACACAGAACTACGACATGGTCATCCCGGTGGGCGGACTTTCGGTCCTCACTGTCGCCGCCCATCGACCCGACCGTGCGGTATTGCCAAGCCGCGATCGCCTCGAAGTCTGCTACGACAAGCGCCAAACGGTTGAGCTGGCGCGCAAATGTGGCGTGCCGGTGCCGGCAAGCCGCTATGTGGACCGTATCGACGGATTGCTAACGGCCGAGGTGCGCTTTCCCTGCGTGGCCAAACCGTCGCGGGAAGCGGCCAATTTTAAAGGCGTCGCCTACTGTCATGACGCGAACCAACTGCGCACGACGGTGGCGGATCAATTGAAGCAACTCAACGGCGGCGCGGGAGTTCTGTTGCAGGACTACGTAGCCGGCACGGGATGCGGTTTCTTCGCCTTGATGGAAAACGGTCATCTCCTGCGCGTGTTTATGCATCAGCGTATTCGCGAATTTCCGCCGAGCGGCGGACGCAGTACCGCCGCGCGCGCCTTTCATTCCGAACGGCTGAAGGAACTCGGCCTGCGGCTATTGTCGGCTCTGCAATGGCATGGCGTGGCGATGGTGGAGTTCAAGTATCAGACCGCCAGCGATGACTTCGTCCTGATGGAGATCAACGGCAAATTCTGGGGATCACTCGAGCTGGCGCTCTCCGCCGGGATGAATTTCGGCGCCGACTTGATTCGGCTGTTTCGCGGCGAGAAGCTGTCTTACCGCGAGGATTACGATCGCAATCATGAGTTCTATTGGCCTCTCGACGACGACATGTTGACGCTTTGGCAAACGCGCTCATTTGGCCGGCTCTCCGATTATTGGAAACCGAACGCGCATACTAATCTTTTCCAGAGCTGGCGCGCCGACGCGCTCAAATCGATGCGCTTGGCGAAAAAGGTGTTAATCGGATGAGCACGCAAGGCCGCCTTCGCGGCGTCATTCACTGCCATTCGCGGTACTCACATGATTCTTTTGTGAGTATCGGCAGCTACCTGCGCGCCGCGCGGCGTCATAAACTGGATTTCATCATTTTGACGGATCATGACTCGACCGCCGGCGCGCGCGCGTTGAGAAACACCGCGGCCCAGCTCATGCCGCAATTGATGGTTCCAATCGCGGCGGAGTATCTGACTGATCAGGGCGACGTGATCGCGGCCTTCATGGAGGAGGAAATCCGCGAGAGAAATTTCCCCGATTTTGTTCGCGCGGCGCGGGATGCCAATGCCATCCTTATGCTGCCTCATCCTTATGTCGGCCATCGCTCGCCCGAGCATGTAGCGGAATACGTGGACCTGGTCGAAGTCGTTAATTGCCGTACGAGAAGTGCGAAGAACGCGCGCGCGCTGGAACTGGCAAAATCGCTGGGCAAACCTGCGTATGCGGGCGCGGACGCCCACTTCGCGCGCAGCATTGGCAATGCGGTAGTTGACGTTGCCAATCTGGGTGCGCTGTCGTCGTCGATACTGAACGCGGAGATCGGCTGGGCGCCGCCGCGCCTTACCAGCCGCTGGGAGTACGGGGCATCGCAATTGATCAAATCCTGGAAGCGACGTGATGCGCGGCTCGCGCTCCGGCTTTTGCGCGGCGCCTTTGGGAAAATAGTGGATACGTCGCGCACGCCGTCAGCGGCTTCGTAGCAAACCAACCAAGCCTCAGTAACAAAATGCATAATCAAATTACGATCGCGGCCGGATCAGTGGACATCACGCCGCAACGACCGGTTCCGCTCGGTGGTTATGCCAGGCGACTGGCTCCATATGAAGGGATCGCCGACCCACTTGAAGCCAACGCCCTGGTCATCGACGGCGGTTCTTCAAAGGTTGTCATCGTAACCACCGACTTGCTCTACCCGGGTGAGACGCTGCGAAACAATTTGCTGAAGAATCTCGGGCTTCAAGGTCACCAGCTTTTTCTCTGCGCCTCGCATACTCACTTCGCGCCGATGACGGCGCCGGCGATGCCGCGCCTGGGCGTCCCCGATAGCGAGTATGTCGAATACCTCACAGCGCAAATCACCGGCATGGTCAAAGCGTTCGTGCCACAGCCGCCTCCGCCCATCTGCACCTATCATGAAGGCACCCTGGATCATTCGATCAACCGCCGTCTGATTTGTCGCCGTGTGACCGCGTCGGGCTTCAACCGCGAGGCCGGCTTCGGACCGAATCCGGCGGGCGCGCGCGATGAAAGCGTCCGGGTGCTCAAATTCGCACGTCCCAACGGCGAGCCGCTCGCATTGCTATGGAATTATGCCTGCCATGCGACCGATTGCTTCAACTTACGCCAGGTTTCCGCAGCCTATCCGGGAATAGTGCGAACCCGCCTGCGCGCGCAGTTCGGTGATTGTCCAGTGCTGTTTTTCCAGGGATTTGCCGGCGACGTACGTCCGCCCTTCATCGGCATACCCATCGGAATCCGGGGAGTCGCGCGGCGCGTGCTGCGCGGACCGCAATTCAAAGATGTTCCAGAGAGAACGGAACGGGAGCAATGGGCCGGCAGTCTGGCCGCAACCGTCCTATCCGTCGCGCGGAAGCCAGGAACAAATGTGACCATCGGCGCGCCGGCCACGCGCCGCGAGCAAATATCTGGAAACGTCCTCGCGACCGGCGGCGGGAACAAGTCTTTGTTCTGGCATTTGATCGATTGTGGCGGCTTTCGCGTTGCCGGAATCAATGCCGAACCCGTCAACGAATACCGCCCCCTCATTCAACAGTATTTTACCACCCCGTTCTTGACGGTCGGCTACCTCGATCAGACTCATTGCTACCTGCCTATCGACAGAATGATCGCCGAGCGCGGCTATGAAGTCGAAGGCTTTCGCACGCTGTTCAATTTTGACGGGCATTTCAAACAAGGCTTACAGGAATCGGTAGTCGCTTCATTGCTCAAAGCGCTCGCTCAATGCGGTCGATCGGCCGAGACAGACCGGCGCGGCGAAAGTGTCGGACGAGCAAGCACATCCTAAGGCCGTCTCAGCAGCTTCTCAATCTCACGACGTTGCAACGCCATCGGGTCCGATGGCGGTTTGCCTGCGGCAAGCTTCGCGGCTAGTTTATCCGTCACAACACGCTGGCGAGGAGTCCGACCATGGCGCAATTCGTTGAAGTCGAACAGGCGATCAAAATGCCAGGTCTGAGGCTGGTTCTGATCCCTGGCATTCCGAGCCCGTGGGGCGAGGCGGCCAAGAGCTTTTTTCAGCTCAAGCGGATTCCCTTCGTTCGCGCACGGCAGGAACCGGGCGGCGCAAACCTCGCCTTGCGCGAATGGACACGCCAGACGAGCGCGCCGGTCGCGGTCTGGAATGACGAACGGCCGCGCAGCACTTGGATCGAACAGCTTGACCTTGCCGAACGGCTGGCGCCGATGCCGCGGCTGATTCCCGTAGCCATAGATGAGCGAGTACGCATGTTTGGCCTATGCAATGAGATTTGCGGCGAGCAGGGCTTGGGATGGTTCGCACGCTTGATGATCTTTCATCGTAACCTGACCAACCCGAATTTACCCGAGGCGGCAAAGCAAGCGGCCCGAGGCATGGGCGCGAAATACGGCTACGATCCTGAGATCGCGCAGGCTGCACCGGCACAATGTGCGACAATAGTCAAATTACTCGCCGATCAACTATCCGCGCAAAAGGCGCGCGGCAACCGCTTCTTTATCGGTGGCCAACTGAGCGCGCTCGACATTTACTGGGCGACTTTCTCAGTGCTGATCGAGCCGCTGCCCGAAGAATTGTGTGCGATGCCGCCGCATTTCCGTCAAATGTATACGTGCACTGATTCGGCGATACGCGGGGCTTTGTCGCCGGATTTGCTGACGCATCGCGATTTTATTTATCACGAGTATCTCGAACTACCCGTCGATCTGTAGCACCATAGTTAAATGGTGGACGCGGAATTCACGTTCGCCGCCCGGCGCGTTCGTACACGTTCAAAATTCGTGCGGCCGCGCATGGAGTTCATTCGATGGCAAACGACACTCTTTTGGCTATCGCGGAAGCAATCAGAAAAGCCAGCGAGGCGTACACTGAGACCCTGACTTCCACCGCCAAGGCGCTGAGTAACCTGGCCCAACAGATGAGCGGCGCCGACCGCGAACGGGTTACGGAGCATTGGCTGCGTATCGCGCGAATGAGCAAGGACGGCGTCATTACCGCACTCGAACAGGGATTCGAAATGTGGGAGCGCGAATGCCGTCGAATGGCCGCCAGCGGCGCTTCGAGCAGCGAGAAAGCGCGCAACCCAATGGAGGCGTGGGCGGAGAATTGGCGTAAGGCGACCGAGGCCTTCGCCAACATGGGATCGGCGGATTGGGCGCAGGAAGCGCGAAAGCAGACCGAGGCTGTGCAGAAGAGCCTGCAAGAAGGGCTCAAGGCGTGGCAGCGGCTGTGGGAACCGGAAAAAAAGTCCTGAACCGCCGCGTTCGTCGGCGCCTGGACAGCTTACGAATTCGCGCATGAAGCGGGCGCGAATCAGCCGTGTAGGCGCGCGGTTATGTCTTCGGCAATTGCATCCGGACTCGCGGAGATATCAACAACCATAGCGTCCGCGGGTTCTTCGAGGGTTTCGAACTGGCTCCTCAAAAGACGAGGATCGAAGAAATGGCCGGCGCGCATCGCTAATCGCCGAGCAATCAACGCACGCGAGCCCTTCAAGAAGACTAATCTAACGCCGGTCGAATCGACCATCAGACGCTCACGATAGCTTTGCTTCAAAGCCGAGCAGGCGATCACAGCGCCAGCCCCATCGAGACAGCGCTCTATTAACGCCCGCACCGCGTCGAGCCAAGCTTCACGATCGTCGTCGGTGAGCGCGATTCCTCGGCGCATTTTCTCGATATTGGCGGGCGAATGGAGTTCGTCGGCGTCGTGGAACTCCCAATGAAGCTTGTGGGCGAGAGTCTGTCCGACCGTGGTTTTGCCAGAACCCGATACGCCCATCAGGATGATCACCATTTTTGGAACACCTTGGTCGATTATCGGCGTGGCGGTCACGCCGGATCCAAAAATTGCACCGATTGCATAAGCCATGACGACTGAGAGCGCCCCGCTCTATCCATCCTCGCACGACGGATCAGAGACTCAACCAGCATACGTATGGTATCGCAAAATGGTTGCTAACGAGGCCGCCGCGATCTTTGTCAGATGGACTTGTCGGCGCGCCGTAATGTCTGGCACTATTCCAAGCATCCGTCATCACAAACAACGATGATGCGACGTGCCGAGGTGGCGAAACGGCAGACGCAGTGGACTCAAAATCCACCGTGGGAAACCACATGGGGGTTCAAGTCCCCCCCTCGGCACCAAATCTCCTCTTAGGAACCAGAAACGAACGCCATTTGCTTGACGAGACGGCCGCGCGCGTCGGCGCGCGGCTCTAGTCGCGTACACTCGTACCCTCTAGATT
>JBOHWM010000095.1:0-14662 GCA_050736555.1 Binataceae bacterium (SeqCode) | reverse complement strand
ACGTCAGGAAGTGCGCTGTGTGTTCGAGGAGGAACGCCGCAAGAACGCCGCACAGTTCAGCGGTGCGCGTCGCGATAAATTCTTCTCACTGAAGCTCGAAGGGATTCTCGAAGCGCCGCTCAACCTGATTGTCACCTGCAAACCTGAGCGCTTCGGACCCGGCGTGCTGGGCAAGGTCAGCATCACGGACGTGGAGATGTATTCGGCCTGCCTGGCGGTGGGCAATTTATGGTTGGCGGCGCGCGCCGAGGGTCTGGGCGTCGGCTGGGTGAGCATCGTGCGCAACGAGGATTTGCATCGCATTTTCGGGATTCCGGCCGGTATAATCCCGATTGCCTATTTATGCGTGGGTTATCCGGTGGCGTTTCCACCTCAACCGCTGCTGGAGAGCGCGCAATGGGCGGCGCGGCTGCCGCCAAGCGAACTGCTCCATTTCGATTCCTGGGATAACGTGGTTGAACCGCGCGGTCATGTCGCCGAAATGGTGCGCGATCCGCGTATCTGGCGCGGTTTCTTGCCTACTTCCCGCGATGCGGCCGTGGAAGCGAAAAAAGACGGCGACGCTTCCTGAGCTGATGGCGTCCGCCGAGTGTTAGCGCCACGTACTGATGCGTGCGCGGTTGGCCCGCGCGTCGCGCTTAGCATGGAGCCCTGGCGTTGGCGCCTTATCGGGCGGCGCACGCTTGGGATCGAATTTCCCGAATCATACATCGTTCTCGGCTGGGCGCCGCTCAACGGCGGCCTAAGGCGCGCGCGCGTGATGCTGAATCATCAGGTGGCGCTTGATGATCGTATTGCCACCGAGGCGCCGCGCACGTACCTGGCGCGCCTGGCGCGGGAGCTCGGTTATCCACCGCGCGCCACGGTCGCGATGATGACTGGCGCGGAAATGAAGCGCCTGGGGACGGCGGTGCGCGCTCGCGACGGCTTGCTGGTCAGAGCATGGTGTAGCGCTGGATGTACCAACGCCTTGCGCGTCGGCGATCGCGCCACGGTCGCGACGCCGACGTTGGGCACGGTGAATCTGATCGTCGCGCTCAGCCGGCCGCTCACCACGGCGGCGCTGGCGGAAGCGTTGCAAATCGCGGTCGAGGCGCGGGTGGCTGCGATGTTGGCGGCGGGAGTGACGAGTGTGCGCTCCAGGCAGCCAGCGACCGGCACTGGCACGGATTGCGTGATGATCGCCGCGCCAGCGACGGTTTCCAACGTCATACAATACTGCGGTAAGCATACCGTGGCGGGCGAGCTTATTGGCCGCGCGGCGATGCGCAGTTGCATGCGGGCGCTAGAACGGCGCACGCTATAATTTCGTACACGATCAATGGACGCGGCGATTTTCATGCCGGCATGGCTTATCTTGCTTGCGCTGTTGCTCGACGTCGCGCTCGGCGATCCATCCTGGTTGCCGCATCCAGTACGCGCAATTGGCGCCGTGATCGCTTTTGGTGAGCGACGGCTGCGCACTGGTTATGCGCGACTCGATTTGCGCAATGGCGCTTTGCTCGCGGTCGGCGTGATTGCCTTATCGGTGGCCTGCGTGTGGGCGAGCCTTGCCCTGATAGGAGTCGCGGGGTGGTGGCTGTCGGCGCTTGCCGGGCTGCTGGTTGCCTGGACCGCATTGGCCGCGCGCGGACTTGATCGCGCCGCCTTCAGCGTTCAGGCGGCACTCAGTTGCGATGACGAAGCGCGCGCGCGTCGCGCCCTGCCGGCTTTGGTGGGTCGTGATCCGGAGGCTTTGAACCGTAACGGCATGATTTGCGCCACCGTCGAATCGGTCGCGGAGAACTGCTCCGACGGCATTATCGCGCCACTGCTGTTTCTGTTCGTGGGCGGCCCGGTCGCCGCGATGGCGTACAAAGCCGCCAATACCCTCGACTCGATGATCGGCTATACTAATACGCGCTATTATTATTTCGGCCGCACCGCCGCGCGGATTGACGATGTCTTAAATTATATTCCGGCGCGGCTCACGGCCTTATGTCTGATAGTCGCCGCCGCACTGGTCTCCGGACGCGCACGCAAGGCTTATCGGTCCTGTCGCGCCGACGCGCGGGTGCATCGCAGCCGCAACGCTGGTTACCCCGAGGCGGCGATGGCCGGTGCGCTCGGCA
Source organism: Binataceae bacterium (SeqCode) (assembly GCA_050736555.1). GTDB lineage: Bacteria > Desulfobacterota > Binatia > Binatales > Binataceae > JBOHWJ01. The sequence goes on along the minus strand of JBOHWM010000095.1, from coordinate 12,551 downwards.
TTCAACTCGGCGGCGACGCCGTCTACGAGGGTGAAATCGAGCGGCGCGGCGTGATGGGCGTGCGGGAGCACGAACCGGCCGTGACCGACATTGTCCGCGCGCGCAGGATGATGTGGACCGCTCTGACGCTCGCCTTTGTGGTTCTGGCCATTGCTCGGCTGGCGTTCGTCGCGCTTATCGCATGAGCACGGTGTTTGCCCTCTCGCGCTCGCTTGACATGTATCGGCATGCGACCCGCTGGCCCAACCGATAATCTCAGCTTATGGCAATAGGGTCGCAACCGTCGGCACTAATACCGATACCGGCCGACGCGACGCATGGCGGCGGCGCGCCTGATGGAACGCTCGACTTCAGCGTGAGTCTCAACCCGCTCGGACCGCCGCCCGCGGTCTTCGAGGCGTATGGAGCGGCGGCTGACGCGATCGCAAACTACCCGGCGCCATATGCGTCGCGGCTAACCGCCGCAATTGCGCGATGGGCAGGTGTTGAAGCTGTCAATGTGCTGGTTGGCAACGGTTCCACCCAGCTGATCCATTTGCTGGCGCGAACGCTCGAGGCGCCGGCGATGCACGTGGTCATTCCAACTTTCAGCGAGATCGCCAACGCGATCGCGATCGCGGGAAAAGTGGCTTATCCGATCACGCTTGACGAGCATGACTTTACGCTTACGGAAGAAAAGATCGCGACCTCCCTGGCGCGTCAGGCCGGACCCGTTTTCATTGGGCGCCCCAATAGCCCCACTGGCTCGATGCTCTCGCTGGCGCAGGCGAACGTTATCGTGCGTCTATGCCGCCGTTTCAACGTCTATTGCGTGTTCGACGAAGCCTTCATCGATTTCGTCGAAGACGGGAAGTCATGCGCGTCAATCCTGCGATCCTTGCCTAACCTTGTGGTTTTGCGCTCGCTCACCAAGATCTTTTCGATTGCCGGCTTGCGACTCGGGTTTGTAATAGCTGCGGAACCAATTGTCACAACGATGCGCGCGCGTCTCGAACCGTGGTCGGTAAACGCTATCGCGGAACGGGTGGCGTTGGCGTGTCTGGAGGATGCGGGCGAGTTTATTGCTCGGTCTCAAGCTTTGGTCTCCCGCGAGCGCATGCGAATCGAGACGCGGCTGCGCGCTCTGGGCTTGCGCGTGATACCGTCGGCTGCCAACTTTCTGATGGTCGACTTGCGCAGGGACGAGGGTGGAATCAGCACTGCGGATGGATTTATAAGTTTCATGATGAGCCGAGGCATCTTCGTGCGTGACTTGCGCCGGCTGCCCGGATGCGTTGCTGGCATGTTCCGCGTGGGCATCCGGACGCCAGCGGACAATGACGTGCTGCTGGGCGCGATTGAGGCCTGGATCAAAACGCGATGAGTCTTTTTGATGAGACACTCGCAGCGATAACCGCGCCGGATGCTGGCGCGGCCGAAGCCGCCGCTCACCGGCTCGACATGCTCACCAAACCGCGGGGCAGCCTCGGCTACCTTGAAGAGATCGTGCGCCGTTTTTGCGCTATCCGGCGCGACCCGGCCGCGCTTTCCGGTCACGGAGTAATTACCGTGTTTGTCGCCGATCATGGAATTGCGGAGGTTGGCGTGAGTGCCTATCCGAAGGCCGTGACCACTGAGATGCTGCGCAATATCGCCGCCGGCGGTGCCGCGATCAGCGTTCTGGCGCGCCGCTTCGGATTCGATTTGATCATCACTGATGTGGGGGTGGCATGCGATACCAGTGCCGATTCGCTGCCAGGCGTGCGTTATCACCGTGTGGCCGCGGGCACGCGCAATTTTCTCGAGTCCCCGGCGATGTCATCAAAGCAGGTTCAACAAGCGGTTGAATGCGGGATTGCGATCGCGCGAGAAGTGGCCACGGCGGGAGCCACGCTTATCGGCGTCGGTGAAATGGGCATAGGCAACAGCACTTGCGCCGCCGCCCTGCTGTCGGCGATGACGGGGATTGCGCCGGCCCTAATCGTAGGCCGTGGCACCGGCGTCGATGATGCCGGCCTGCAACGTAAGCTCGCGGCGATTGAAGCGGGCATAGCGCGTCATCGGGCGGTGCTCGGAGATGCGCGTGCCGCGTTGGCGGCACTGGGCGGTTTCGAAATTGCCGCGATCGTCGGCGTGTGTTTGGGCGGCGCCGGATGCCATGTGCCGGTGGTGATCGACGGCTTCATCGCGACCGCTGCCGCCGCGATTGCCAACCGGATGCATCCGGAAGTGCTCAACCATCTGTTCTTCAGTCACTGTTCGGCGGAAGGCGGCCATCACCTTGCGCTCGAAGCGCTGGGCGTGCGTCCGATGCTCGATCTCGGTATGCGCCTTGGTGAGGGGACCGGCGCCGCACTGGCGATGAATCTGATCGAAACCGGGCTCACCCTTTATCATGAAATGGCGACCTTCAAGAGCGCGCGCGTTTCTGGCAAACTCGGATGAGCGTGAGCGCGCCGGGTGAGCGTTCGGCCGGCACGACCAACTTGTGGATCGCCGAACTTCGCTTGGCGCTCAGCTTTCTAACCATTCTTCCGGTGGCGCCACGCCGCGCCGTGCCCGCGGCGGTGTCTCGTTCTTTTCGATGGTTCGCGCTGGCGGGGTTCATGATCGGCGCCGCGCTATGCGTCGAGGATTGGCTGCTTGGGTTCGTCTTTGCTCCGACTTCGCGATCATGGTTGACCATCCTGTCACTGGCGGTTGTTACTGGCGGCGTACATTTGGACGGCCTCGCCGATACCGCCGACGCTTTGGGCGCGGGCCGCAACCGCGCCCGCGCGCTCGAGATCATGCGCGACAGCCACATCGGCAGTTTCGGCGCGATCGCGTTGATTTTTGTGCTGGGGCTCAAGGTGGCCGCGCTGTCGGCGCTGACGCGGCCCGCTCGTTATGCCGCTTTGTGGCTGGCACCCGGATTGGCGCGCTGGGCGATGGTCGCAAGCGCCGACGGCCTCGATTATCTGCGTCCGCGCGGCGCGGGGACGTCATTGCTAGGCTTCGACCGACGTGCGCTGATGGTCGCGTCGTTGACGGTGGTGGTGGGCGCATTGCCAGTATTGTTCTTGCCGGCATTGCGCGCCTACGTGGTTGCGGTTGCAATGGTGCTGATACTGCGCACGTGTTATCGGCGTTGGCTCGGCGGTATCACCGGCGATTTGCTGGGTGCGACCGGCGAGTTGGTGGAAACCGCCGTACTGCTGGCGATAAGCGCCCGCTAATTGATTCGCACGCCGCGCCCGCCCGGCTCATCATTTCACCTTGATTGGGTATCCGGCGACCATCATGAGGACGTTTTCGGCCGCGCGCGCGATTACCTGGTTAACCGCGCCCAACAAATCGCGAAAGCGGCGCGCCAGTGGATTATCCGGCACGATGCCGAGTCCCACTTCGTCGCTTACCACGATAGTGGCGAAAGGCGCCTGCGCGATCGCATCCGCGAGTTCTTCCGCCCGGCGCAAGATGGCGTCATCGGCCATATCGCGGCCGATTAGATTCGAAACCCATAACGTCAACGAATCGATCACCAGGAGGTCGGCATTTGCGCCGAGGCTGACGATGGTTTCTCCCAGCGCGAGCGGCTCTTCAATCGTGACGAACTCGGCGGGACGGCTCTTGCGATGACGCGCGATGCGCTCTGACATCTCGTCGTCCAAGGCTTGCGCGGTGGCTAGGAAGGCGCGCCGGGCCGTGGCGGGATAGCTGCTCGCCAACGCCAGCGCATAGGCGCTCTTGCCGCTACGTGTGCCACCCAACAGCAGCGTGAATTTTCGCAAGCCGCCCGCCATCGATGTCAACTCTTAGGGAACTTCCGCATGACCTTTCGTGTCATTCCGAGCGCACCGAGGAATCCCGGATCCTGTTCTTTTTCCGACCGTTTTCCGGGATTCTTCACTTCGCGGACTAGGTTCAGAATGACAAGCGGGTTTTGCAGAGGTTCCTCAGGCGAGATTGAATACCGTGCGCATCTTGCCGAGCAGCCAATTCGTGCGGGTGCGCGCGCCGTCTTCATGCGGGGCGGCGGCCAGCAGTTCGCGTGTCTCGGTCATTCGCAATGCGATAACCGCACTCATGCTGGCGGCGACGTCGGGGTGAGCCTGGAAAAGCTGGGTGAAACCATCGCGCGTGATTTCGAGCAATTCGGCGTCCGAGCGGGCACGGATGGTGGCGTTGCGCGGTTCGCCGGTCATGAGCGCGATTTCGCCGAAAAAGGCCGGCCGCGTCAGGTCGCGAATATGCACCTGTTTGCCGTCGTGCGCACTGGCCACGACCTCGACTTTGCCCGCGCGAATGATGTAAATGGAGTCGCCCTGGTCGCCTTCGCGCACGATCACCTCACCGGCGCCGAACCTCTGCACCGTCACCGCGGGCAACAGCAAACGCAGTTCCGCGTCGCTCAGGTCGCGCAGAAAATCGACCCGCCGCAATTCGGTCATCACCTCGCGCTGAAACGCTTCAACGGCCCCCGTCGCGGCCTCGGATTGCATACGCAATGTGCGGATCGGATAGGGAATCTCGATCGACTTGCGCTTGAGCGCATACCATAGCCCGGTACTGACGATGTCGCGCACGCGTTCGGCGTCCGCATAATCGCTCAGCCAGTATTTTATCCGGTAGCGGATCGAGGACTCGCCATAATCCTCGGTGAAGATCTCGGGCGCCGGACTTTGGAGCACGCTGGAAATGTCACGCAAGGTGTCGAGGACGGCCTCGCGCACGTAGTTGGGCGGTGCGTCATAGGTCACGCCGATGAAGCGTTCGTCGGCCACCACGCCGTTGGAGTAGTTGATGAGCACGTCCTTGGCGATCATGGCGTTGGGAATTTCGAGCTTTTCGTTGTTGCGCGTTATGATCGCGGTCGAGCGCCAGCCAATGCCCTGCACGCGCCCGATATGCGTGCCGGAGCGCACCCAGTCGCCGGGGACAAAGGGCTTGTCCAGTTGCAGTGTAAGACCGCTGAAGATATTGCCCAGGGTCTCCTGCAGGGCAAAGCCCAATACCACCGAGGCGACCGCTGGGATTGCCACCAGCGCGGTGACGTCGATCTTGAAGTCGGCGCGCAAAACCGCCAGGACCACCACCAGGCACAGCAGTATTTTGAGCAGATCCTTCAGGATGGTCGACGAGTGCGAACGCGAACGCCGCGCCACGGCGTCAGCCGCATCGACCAGCACCAGCAGTAAGCCGCAGAAAACGAAGACCAGGGCGACCCCGCCGCTCCATTTCGCCCAGCCAAGGGCGCCCGCCTCGGTGGGTGAAGCAAACAGGTCCACCGCGAAGCCTAACGCGCATGCGACGAGACCGAACGGCCGTACCATGCGCAAGCGGCCGCGCATCGCCAGCGCGCCGAGTGCGAACAATAGCGCCAACACCGCCTCGGCGATCATTCGCCAGTCGGTTCCAATCAACCCGAGTCCCAATAAACTTTGGAGCGGCGTCGGCTGCATTAGTCAGCTTTGCGCGTCTCGATAGTACATTAAGCGCCTGTAAACGTTGACCTACATGGCGGCGTCGAGCAAGCGGGTCAGCACAGGACCGGAATCGAAGTATTCGCGCGCTATCGCCACGGCCGCGCGCGCGTGCGGATGGGGATTCGCAAGGACCGCCTCAACCGCCGCGCGTGCCTGGTCGGCGGTCGAAAAGGCGAGCACGCCCTCGCCGCTGGGAAGAGCGCATCCGAAGCCAGTGTCCTGGACGATAACGGGCACGCCTAGCGAGAGATAACACGCACTGCGGCATGAAAACCAGCCACTGGCGCTGCGCACGTAGGCGTCCTTGGCAACGCTCCATTCGGCGAACGAATTTGCCAGGTAGGCACGATATGTCCACGGATCGGCGGAAATTTCGTAAGCGTCTCGCAGGTGCCATCCATAGCGGCGGATACGTTCGCGCGGCGCGGGTCCGCTCAGTGCGATTTCGAGCGGGGCCGTGACGGTCGCGGGCAGATCAATGTAGCGTTCGAACTCGGCGCTCTTGCCGAAATAGTTGACGCCGTCGATGCGAGGTCCGTGCTCGGCCGGCTCCCACGACATCACGGTGGTCAGAGCGCGCCGGCGTGCGGCAAGCGGCACGCGCGCCGCCCCATTGTCGAAATGCTTTAGCACAATCGGCTGACGCGTCGGCATCCAGTTGAAAAATTGGCGCGGCACGCGGCATTGTGGGGCGGCCACATTTTCAGCGAACGTGAAAAAAACCTGATGCATGCGCAATTTATCGAGAGCCGCGCGCTCTTCCGCGCTCGCGTTGCCCTCGAGATGTGCGCTCACGCACGCCTGCGTGTACATCGGGTCGCTATCAATAAAGGCGATCCGGCGCGCCCGCAGATACTCCTCGCACATACGGCACGAGGCCGAGATATCGAGCAACAAATCGGCATCACGACAGAAGGCGGCCGCTTGATTGAAAGTCCGGCCGTAATCGTTGCCGGCCGGATCGCGAAAATACCAGAAATCGGCCAGCGCCGGTTCAAAGGTGCGGATGGCGCGCGCCAACCAGGCGGCATTGCGCGCGCCGTTCTCGACAAAGGTTTGTGCCTCGGCGTCGTAGCACCACTTGCCCGTATCTTCGAGATAGAGCACCTCATGGCCAAGGCCGCGCAAGCCCTCGACGTATTGGAAGTAGTCCCAGAACACTCCGCCGAGCGGGAAAGTCGCCGCCAGACCGGTAATCACGATGCGAAGCCGGCACGCGCCGCCACGATTCACATCAATTCTCCAGCGCGTGATCCTATCGCGCCACGTGTGCGGGATAAACAGTTAAAACTCAAGCGGCGGCGAGCTGTTCGAGATACGGCGCGAGCTGCTCGACCAGAACCCGGCGCTGGCTAAGCCGCGCTTCTTCGGCTTCACTCAATTCGGCCAGGTAACGTCCAAGCTTGGGCATGAAGAGCACCGCGCGGTACGGAAAGCCCGGCCGCATGTCCGAATAACAGCGGTCGGCGATGACACCTTCGAGGGCGGCTTCGGCCACATGTTCGCAAGTGATGCCGTCGCGGGTGTGGATGAGCACCGCCGCGGCGCGGATGCGTGCGCTTCGGCGTTCCGCTGCAACTCCGGCCATCCGCCGCACCACCTCTTTGGCCAGCAGACGATCGCCCGCGGTGCCCGCGCCAACCTCGCCGAGCCATCGATGCGAGTGCACACCGGGCGCGCCGCCCAGCGCGTCCACTTCGAGGCCGCCGTCGTCGGCCAGCGTCGGAATACCGGCGAGTGCAAAATAGAACCGCACTTTTAGTCGCGCGTTCTCAATGAAGGTTGTGCCAGTTTCCGGCGCGTCGGCTGCGATATGCATCTCGCGCAGAGAAACCAGTTCGAGCGCGAAACCATTCAGTAGCAGGCGGTATTCCTGTAGCTTGGCCGGATTGGTGGTCGCAATCAGCAGGCGGTTCATCGAGTCAGGTCGTTTTGCGCTGATATGTGTAGCGCAGGCGGGCTTGCGCGCGTTGATGCTCGAGCGCCAGTTCAACCAGCCGATCGATCAGGCGGGGCAACGGCAATCCGCTTGCCTCCCAGAGCTTGGGATACATGCTGATCGAGGTGAAACCAGGGATGGTATTGACCTCGTTGATGAAAATATCACTGAGATCGGGACGGGCGAGAAAATCCACGCGCGCCATCCCGCGCAGGCTCAGTAGCTTGAAAGCGGCGGCCGCGAGTTCGCGTAGACGTTTACTCACCGCCTGGGGAAGATCGGCTGGCACGCGGATTTCCGACCCCTCTGGATCGACGTATTTTGACTCGTAACTGTAGAATTCATGGCCGCCGCGGACGATGACCTCACCCGGCACCGAGCATTCCGGCCGTTCATTGCCCAGCACTGAGCATTCGAATTCCCGTCCCCGGCACGAAGCTTCGATCAATACTTTACGGTCGTACTGAAACGCGTTGGCCAGCGCCGCCGCCATCTCACTGCGACGCTTCACCATGCTGATACCGATCGAGGAGCCAAGCGCGTTCGGCTTGACGAAAACCGGATAACCCAGTTCGTCGGACAGCTTCAAGGCGCGGCGTGGATGGTCGGCGTGATCGGCGGCATCCAATGCGAAGTAGCTCACCACGGGCAAGCCCGCATCGCGCAGGATACGTTTTTGCGCGTCCTTGTCCATGCCGAGCGCCGAGCCCAACACGCCGGCGCCAACGTACGGAACACCGGCCAGCTCGAGCAGGCCCTGCACCGTGCCGTCCTCGCCGTAGGTTCCGTGCAGGATGGGAAATACCACGTCGAGCTGACGGGGCGTGGTGAGGCCGGAATTTTCGTTAGCGGCTGGCACCAGCGCGCCTCCGTTCGGATGGGGCGCGAGGCTCACGGCAACGCCGCCGCGGCCAAGCGGCCGCAGCGTGGGCGTGGCCGCCTCGAGCAGGGTCATGGCGTCGCTTTGCAGCAACCATCGGCCGTCGCGTCCGATGCCAATCGGCACGATTTCATAACGCCGCGGATCCATCGCGGAAATTACGGTCAGGGCCGAGCGCAACGAGACTTCATGCTCACCCGAACGGCCACCGAAGAGCACTGCGATGCGGATTTTCTTACGCGCCATCCCACCCCTTCACGATCCTGACAATGCCGACCGCATTATCCTTAACGAAGCGCCGCGAGCCCCGCAAACCATCGCCCGCGTCGCGCACTTGACCGCGCTGCGCGTGCTCTCTATCGAGTCACGATGTAATTACTGGCGATAATTCGGGGCTTCCTTGGTGATGAAGACGTCGTGTACGTGACTTTCACGCTGCCCCGAATCGCTCACCCGGATGAACTTGGCGCGGCGCCTGAGCTCGGCCAGGTTGGCCGCACCAATATAACCCATTCCCGCTTGCAACCCGCCGGTTAACTGCTCGATATTCGAGGCAAGCGCGCCGCGATGAGGTACGCGGCCCTCGATGCCTTCGGGCACCAGCTTGGAGTCGTTGATGTCGTGCTGTCCATAGCGGTCGCGCATGCGCTCGCTCATCGCACCCAACGAACCCATCCCGCGATACAATTTGTAGGTGCGGCCCTGGTACAGAATGGTTTCGCCGGGACTTTCCTCGGTACCCGCAAACAGCGAGCCGATCATGACGGTGGCGGCACCGGCCGCCAGCGCCTTGGTGATATCGCCGGAGAAGCGAATGCCGCCGTCGGCCATGACCGGGATACTGAGCGGCTCGGCCACCGCCACGCAATCCATGATCGCGGTCATCTGCGGCACACCCACGCCGGAAACCACACGAGTGGTGCAGATTGAACCAGGCCCCATGCCGACCCGCAAAGCGTCGGCACCGGCATCGATCAGCGCGCGTGCGCCTTCGGCAGTGGCGACCGCGCCGGCGATCACGTCGATATCCGGACATTCGCGCCGCGTTGCCTTAAGCGCGTCGATTACGTTGCGCGAATGGCCGTGGGCGGTATCGATGCACAAAACGTCGGCGCCGGCGCGTTTGAGCGCGGCCACGCGCTGCTCGCGTTCGGGGCCAACGCCGATCGCCGCGCCAACGCGCAAACGTCCCATTTGATCCTTGCTCGAGAATGGATGGCGGATGGCCTTATCCATGTCCTTGACCGTGATAAGCCCGCATAGGCGCTCGTGATCATCGACCAGGGGCAGCTTTTCGATGCGATGGGCCTGTAGGACCTCTTTGGCCTGCTCAAGTTGAATACCGGGCCGCGCGGTGATGACCCGCGCGGTCATCATCTCGCGCACCGGACGGTCGAGCCGGCGCTCAAACCGCAAATCCCGATTGGTCAGAATCCCCACCAACTTCCCGCCATCCACCACCACCGGCAGCCCGGAAATGCCGTGGCGCTCCATGATCGACAAGGCTTCACCAATGCGCTGTTCGGGATGAACCGTGACAGGGTCGACAATCATGCCGCTTTCGAATTTTTTGACCGTCGCGACCTCCGCCGCCTGACGCTCGATCGGCAGGTTGCGATGGATAAAGCCGAGGCCGCCGAGTTGCGCAATCACGATGGCGGTGCGCGATTCCGTCACCGTGTCCATCGGGCTCGACACCAGCGGGATATGCAAGCGAATCCGAGGCGTGAGCGAGGTCGCGATATCGCAATTAGAGGGCAATAGATCGGAGGCCTGGGGCAGCAAGAGCACGTCGTCGAAAGTAAGGCCTTCACGAAGCTCCTGGTGCGGCATATGACGTCTCCCAAGTAAGGAAAGGCCCGCAGTTTACCTGCGGGCCTGAGTTGCTTTTACAAGTCGAGCCAAAGTTCTCCGGATGCGCCATATCTTTGAATAACAGATACGGCTCCCGGGGGCAATTCGCAGGCTGCCGGAAGCGCCGCACCCCGCTGCCTGCGTTCAGCGGCGCCAGTCAAATTGCCTGTGCGACGCCGTGAAACCAGCGTTATTGCGCGATTATCGGGCCTGACACCACCACTCGCACCGGCACGCCTTCGTAATCCGACGGCATCGCGGCACGCATCCGCGGCGTGTCCTTTTTGACGTAAACCACGATTGCGGCGTGGTTGGTCTTGTCCCAGCGGCCAATTCCGCTACCCATGAATTCAGGAATCGCGCGAAGTTCCCGCCTGTGCCGATCACGCACCTTGGTAGCGTGCACAACCGCCGCCATCGCGGGTTTGGCTGCCGCGGGTGCCGCGGTTGAAGCGGCGAGCGGCGCGCCATTAACGCTGGAGCTCGACGCAGTGACGGAGCTGGAAACACATCCCGCCACCAGGCTGACGCCGAGGCCGCTCAACACCGGTGCGATCGGGTTGGCGAAAGTTACCGAGTTATCGGCGTTTTCAGCGAACAGCAGAGCGACCGCATCGGGACAAGGAGTCTGCCCCGGCGTTGTATTGGGTACGTTCACGACCAGTGAGCCAGAATCTCCCGGCATGCTGAAAGCGGTGAAAGTTCCAATTGGCACGATTGCGATTTGGTCGACGAAATTGGCCACGCCCGCCCTGCTGTGACACTCCCTGGTATATTGAATCCCGCCGCCCTGCCGGCGTGTCAGGCTGACGTTGACGGCCTGGATCATGCCCTCGGTATAGCCGGTGGTGCGGCCGGTCTTCTGCACCAACTCACCGGGTGTGGGCGAGCTCTCGACAGCGCCGCTGATATTACCGATACCCGCGATAAATCCGGTTGAGCTTACGTCACCGGCAATCACCTGGGCGATTGACGCATCGGTCACGTTGTTTATCCGCGGCCTGAACGAAATTGTGATCGACCGGCTGAAGTAAGCGACGGCATCGCTGGTATTCTTGAAGCAAAGCGGAGTTTGGTCGGCCAATCCGGGCTGAATGATCGCCTCTCCGGGTTTGGCCTCGTTGACGCGCCCGAGAACATGATTATTGCCCAGGATATACTGAGTGCCGTTTGCGTCCTGCACCAGCGCGCCGAGTGTGCCAGTGCAGCAGGCGCGCTTAGTCCCCAACTTGATGTTGCCCCCGGAAACACCAAGGTCAATCGGGCGTGCTTCAAATGCCTGCTGCGCGTTGACGCCAGTGCAAAAACATTCCATCACGAGCAGGACCGCGGCGACACTTCGTGCCATCCTCCAGGAACATTGCATCCGAAAAAGCTAACGTCTTTGCGCTCACCATGCCAGCTACTTTGCATGGGGGCATCATGCGCACGTCGCGGATTCCTGTTGCTGAACGCAACTTGCGGACTCGTTTGCTCGTTTCGCTTCACTGGTGTGCGCGCTTCGCGTTCGGCTCCGCTAGAGTGTATCGGCGCTCGCGCCTGCCCAACGATGGCGAGTTATCGTCTATTCAAGATTGGCGTCCTCGCCTGGATAGAGCAGCAGCAATTGCTTGCCAAGTTCTCGTACCAGGAACCGCTGCATTTCGCCGACCACGTGGTCGAGCGCACGGCCTTCGACCAGCCAATGACCGCGGCCGGCAAACGTAACCAGGTGCGCGCCACTCGACCGCGCCAGCGCGCTCATCGCGGCAATCGGTGCGAAGCGATCGGTTTCACCGGCAATTATCAAGCGCGGCGCAAGAGCGGCTTCGCTTGTCAGCCTGACTTTGCCGCGTGCGACCTCTAATGCCATCACGGCGGCCTCGGGAACCATCGCGCCGATCAACCGCGGGCGGCGGAACTGGTCCACGTCGGCGAACAACTCGTTGGCAAGGGCACCGCTCGGCGGCCGAAGCGTCCGGCGTAGCCATAACGCGGGAAGATTGCGCGCCCGCATATAGAGTTTGGTGCGGAAACCGGGCAAAAGTGGCGCAAACGCTACCGCTGCCCGCACACCTTTGCGTTCGGCCAGCTTGAGTGCGAGCAGCCCACCGATGCCATGGCCGGCAACAATGACGTCGCATCCAAGTGCGGCTGGCACTTGGCCGATCAATTCCAACGCCAGCTCAAATCCAGGATTGCCCGAGCCTGCCAAGACGCCTCGCATATCCGGCACATAGACTTCCCACCCGACGGTGGTGAGGTAACCGATCAGGGCTGCGAGGTGGTCCGTGGTCGCGAACAACTCGGGCACTAAAATGATGGGGATGGCGAACTTCAAAGCGGCCGCGCGCGAGTGGCTGGCGTGGAGGCGGCCTAGAGCTATCTTTGCCACACCCTCGCTCTATCAGAACAGAGCCTGATTTCGAAGCCACAAAGGGTAAAATCGACG
>JBOHWM010000094.1:0-5066 GCA_050736555.1 Binataceae bacterium (SeqCode) | reverse complement strand
ACCTGACCCTGCGTCATGAAAATCCCCATCATCGAGCCGAACACCGCCTGGTCCATGTCGGCGTCGGGGAAAATGATGTTGGGTGATTTACCGCCGAGTTCCAAGGAGACGTGCTTCAAGTTTCCGGCCGAGAGTTTCAGAATTTCCTTGCCGACCTCGGTTGACCCGGTAAACGCGACTTTGTCGATATCCGGATGGGTTGCGATGGCGCCGCCGGCGGTCGGACCAAAGCCGGTGACGACATTGACCACACCTTCGGGCAGTCCCGCTTCCAGAATCAGTTCGCCAAGGCGCAATGCGGTGAGCGGGGTCTGTTCGGCAGGTTTCAAAATAACCGTGTTACCGCATGCGAGCGCCGGGGCGATTTTCCATGACGCCATCAGCAGCGGGAAATTCCACGGAATGATTTGTCCGCACACGCCCACCGGCTCGCGCAACGTGTAGTTGAACATCGTCGGCTCGGAGGGATTGGTCTCGCCGTAAATCTTGGTGGCAAAGCCGGCATAATAGCGGAAGGTCTCGGCCGCGAACGGAATATCTACGTTCTTCGATTCCCACAGGGCTTTGCCATTATCGAGCGTTTCAAGTTCGGCCAGTTCTTCGCCATTCTTTTCGATCAGGTCGGCGATTTTCAATAACGCGCGGGTGCGATCATGCGGCCGCATCCGGCCCCATTTGCCCTCTTCAAAGGCCTTGCGCGCGGCCTTGACCGCCTCGTCGATATCGGCCTTGTCACCTTCCGCGACCAGCGCCAGCACCTCTTCATTGGCGGGATTGAGGGTCTCGAAGGTTTTGCCCGATTTGGCCGGCACCCATTTGCCGTTGATGAGAAGTTTTTTCGGCGAGCTTCTGAGGAAATCCAGCACCGAGCTGGTTTTGACTCCAGAAGCCGCTTTTTCCAGGGATGGGGCAGCGCCCATGATAGCACCTCCTTTGAACGGCCGGTCCTTCGTCCGATCGACGGCATCGCCGATTGTTGAGGGCGGCGATTGAACCGGCTTTACTTCCGAATCGTAGTCTCGATCGGCCATCGGCGCAAAATGAACTCCTGCTGGCGTGCCGCTGGGCTCAACAGGACTTCATTGAAGATTGGGCCCGTGATGATGTTAACTAATCGCGTGGAGGTGGCCGCGGTGGGCTTTGCCTTGGCGTCGGAGTGGCCCAATTCTTTATGCGAACCGCCGCTCAAATGGGCGACCGGACGCATTATCGAACTTTATCGCGGACTTGGGTTCGCTCTGCGGGTTCTTGAACGCTCCGCGCAAGATTAGCCGCACCGGTGACCGCAGCCCCGTGCGCGAAGTGCTGGCACTGAGAAATATCACGCTGTGACCCTTAAACAGGTTTCGAAATCGCGATCTCGCAGCACGCGCGGTTTTTGATTGGGCGGAGCCAGCTGGCTATCCTGTGCCACCATCGTGACGGTCAAGAGCACACCTCTCATTACTCAGTATCTGAGCGTCAAGCAGCGCGTGCCCGACGCCATCCTGTTCTTCCGTCTCGGTGACTTCTACGAAATGTTTTTCGAGGATGCGGAAGTTGGCGCGCGTGTGCTCGATATCCAGCTAACCTCGCGTTCCAAAGACGGCGTGCCGTTGTGCGGCGTGCCGTACCATGCGGCCGAACCGTATATCGCGCGCCTGCTCAAAGCCGGCCACAAGGTAGCTATTTGCGAGCAGGGCACGGGGGACACGGCGGCCGGTTCGAGTCAGAAAGGCTCGGCATTCCAACTCACCGCGCCCAACGCCCGTGCTGGCCGTGGCTTGATGCCGCGCCAGGTGGTCCGTGTCATCACGCCCGGCACGGTGGGTGAGGAGATGGTGCTGAGCGCCGACGAAAAGAGCTTTCTGCTCGCGCTTGCGCCGGATCAGGACGGTTTCGCGCTGGCCGCGCTGGATGTCTCAACCGGCGAATTCATCGCCACCCGCCTTGCCGGAATTGCCAGTGTTCGTGAGGAAATTGCCCGGCTGAGCCCGCGCGAGATTTTGACCGCCGAGCAGTCCGATCGCGTCGCCGACGTTTTATTCGGATTTAATTATCCGACGACAGTGCTCGACGACGGCCGCTTTGACCCGGGCGCGGCCAAAGAAATGCTGAATCAGCGGTTTGATTCCGGCGCACCTACCGATGACGCGCTCGCAGCCGTGGCGGCAGCGGCTTTGGGCTACGTTGAGGACAACTTCGGCCACGAATTGGCTCATTTGCGCCCACCACGCCTTTATCGCGCCGCCGAGTATATGCTGGTGGATGAAACCAGCCGCGCCCATCTTGAGCTGATCACTTCCAGTGACGGCACCCGCGCGGGCTCACTGGCGGCGATTCTCGATGAGACGCTGACGCCGATTGGCGCCCGCACCCTGGCCAACTGGATCGTCTATCCGCTGCTGACGCTGGACGATATCCGTGCGCGCCATGACGCGGTCGAAGAGCTATTCGATCAGGATTTAGGCGGCCTCACGACTGACGCACTCAAGCAAATCGGTGATCTTGAACGGATGGCGGGGCGGGTCGGCAGCCTGCGCGCCACTCCGCGCGAGATTCTCAAGCTTGGAATCGCACTCAAAGCGGTAACGATGCTGCGTTCCGCGATGGCCGGCTATCACAGCACATTGCTAGTCGATTTGACGGCACGAATAACTCCACAACCCGAAGCGGCCGCGCGCATCGATGCGGTCCTGACGGATGAACCGCCCGCCAGCGCGCGCGACGGCAACGTTATCCGCGCGGGATTCGATCCCGAAGTTGACGAACTGCGATCCTTGGCGCTGGATGCGCGCGGGGTGATCGCGCGGCTCGAAACCGCTGAGCGCGAGCGCACCGGAATATCGTCGCTCAAGGTACGCTACAATCAGATCTTCGGTTACTACATTGAGATTACCAAGACTCATCTCGAGCGGGTGCCGGCTGATTACGAGCGCAAGCAGACGCTGGTCGGCGCCGAACGCTTCACCACCGCCGCTCTGAAGGAACTCGAGCGCAAGATTCTGAGTGCCGAATCAGGATTGAAAGAACTCGAAGCGCGGCTCTTTATGCGGTTGTTGCGCGACCTCGCCGCGCAGGTCACACCGATACTTGAGAGCGCCACCGCGATCGGTGAATTCGACACCCTGATGTCGTTGGCATGTGTCGCGCGGCGGCGCGGCTACGTTAGGCCGGCGATGAATTCGGGCAACGCCCTCAAGATTCGTGACGGCCGCCATCCGGTGCTGGAGGCGGGACTCAAGCCCGGCGAGTTCGTGCCTAACGATCTCGACGCCGACCCGGATGAACGCCAATTGCTGCTGATTACGGGCCCCAATATGGCGGGTAAATCGACCTATCTGCGCCAGGTCGCTTTGATCATCATCATGGCGCAGATGGGCAGTTTCGTCCCCGTCGTCGAGGCAAATCTTGGCCTGGTCGACCGCGTCATGACACGGATCGGAGCGCGCGACGAGCTGCGGCGTGGCGAATCGACGTTCATGGTCGAGATGCGCGAGACGGCGCGGCTGGTCGCCGGTTTGAGCGAACGCGGCTTGCTGCTGCTCGACGAGGTCGGCCGCGGCACCAGCACCTTTGACGGACTGGCGATCGCCTGGGCGTTGGCCGAATATCTGCACGACGCCACCCGGGCCAAGGTGCTGTTCGCCACCCATTTCCATGAACTGACCGAGCTTGCGCGAGAACGGCCACGCGTCAAGAATCTCAGCATGGCGGTGCGGGAATGGAACGGGGAGGTGCTCTTTTTACGGCGCGTGATCGACGGCTCCGCCAATCGCAGTTACGGGATCGAGGTGGCCAAGCTGGCCGGATTGCCCGCGAGCATCATCGAGCGCGCCCGCCAGATTCTCGCCAATCTTGAGCGGGGCGAATTCGATGAGGCTGGAATGGCGCGGTTGGCCCATTCCGACGGCGTGCGGAACTCAAGTCAGATGAATCTTTTCGCCGCGGCGGAGAGCAGGGTCCTGGAAGAATTGCGCATGCTGGAGATCGATCGCATAACTCCGATGGACGCACTGAATACACTCGCGCGCATGACTGCGCGTTTGCGCGGCGACGGCTGACCTCCCGGACTGGCTGGGGGCCCAGGCCATGGGATGATGAGGGGTGAGGGTGGCCTTGAGACGTCCGAGCTTTATGGTTTTCGTCGGCGTGACCGCCACGTTCCTCTTCACTCCATTGGCGTGGGCCGCGGTGGTTACCGGCGCCGCGCTGCAAGTTCAAGGGAAGGTCGTCGAACTTAGCTTTCCATATCGTGGACGAGATCCGTATTGGCACCTCAGCATTCATGGCGAGGAGTTATGGATCGATCTCGAACAAACCGCACTGCGGATTCCTTCACGGCCGCGTTTGCATGAAAGCCCGCCGGTCAGAACGTTACGCGCGACCGATCCCGGCGGTGGCCATTGCCGTATTGTGATCCAGGTCAGCGGCAAAATCGATTACGTAGTGGCGACGGTGCATCATACGTTGATAGTGCGGCTGGCACCGGCGGGGACGGTAGCCGATCTCGCCACACCGCTGCTGGCGCAAATCCAATCGCGTCGCGTCACGCCTGACGGAAGATCGACCAGAGCAGCGAATGAAGCGAATCCCGCCAACCTTTCACCTGGCCGTTACTCGCATGGCGCGGCGACGCGACGTCAGCCCTATGTCCAACCAAGGAAGGCGGCAACAACGCTCGCCGCACAGCCGGCCACTCCACGCGAAGTTCGCGATGAGCCCACTGCGCGCCTTGACGGCGGTGCCAGCCAGGTTCGCCGCACGGCCTATACAGTAGGGCAGCGGCGCGCGCAGCCGTTGGTCGTAATCGACGCCGGACATGGCGGTCGTGACCCGGGAACGGGAGCTGGAGGCTATGCGGAGAAAACGCTCGCGCTGCAAATTGCGATTCGTTTGCGGAAGGCCTTGACGGTGCGGGGAATCCGAACCATCATGACGCGCGACAGCGACACTTTTGTCAGCTTGGCCGATCGCACCGATATCGCCAACCGGGCGGATGCGGACTTGTTCGTTTCGATTCATCTTAATTCCAATCCAAATTCCGCCACCGCCGGCATCACCACCTATTACCTGAACAACACCAC
>JBOHWM010000093.1:0-7265 GCA_050736555.1 Binataceae bacterium (SeqCode) | reverse complement strand
CGCCGCCTGTTACCGAGAAACCGCCGCCGTTGATGATGTAAGTGCCCGGACTGAACGTCACGCTTCGCACGTTGCCGCCAATCCGAATACCACCTTCGTAAGTGCCGGGACTCAACGTCAGCGTGTCATTGCCAGTGAAGGATACCGACCCGCAGAATGTGTAATCGCCAGGAGTGAAGATTGCGTTGGTGCTGCCAGAAATATCGATACTGTCCTGGCCAGCGGCGGATTGATATTGGCCGGGGTTAAATGTGGTCGTACCGATGTCGCCGCTGATAGTAATCCCATTTCCGTAAGTGCCCTGTTGGAAAGTCACCGCCCTGAAACTGCCATCGAGTGAAATACCTTTTCGATAAACCTTCGCCGGTACTTCAAAGCTCGAACCGTTTGCGGGCTGGCTGCCACTCGCCGGATAGCCGCCCGAGTCGGTGACAGTCTCGCGGTTACAGGCAGTCGCAGGCGGCGCCGGCAGCGAAGCCAGGGGATCCGCGATCGGCGCGACTCCGGTAATTGGCGTTGGAACAAAGGTCCCCGGGTTGTAGCTCCCCGAGACTCCGATCGAAGCGGCGGATAGTCCCGCGCCTTCACTGCTATCCAGCGCGTCCGCACTGTCGGAATCATCCATCACTCCGCATGCGACTTTGACGCTGGTGCCATTTCCGGTCACCTTCATTGCCCCTGCGACCAACCGGTCAAGGGCGTAAACGCAGACCGGAGCGGGTTCCGCGCCGCTGATCGCCTTTGCGCTTACGTCAATTGAGCGATAACCCAACGCGCGGAGAAAATACGTCGGCTCCGCCTTGGCCACATCAACTTCGACGTAGCCGGCATTACCCACATAGGCGGGATCACCATGCTCGGGCGGGGAATAAACGGTAACGTCCACGGCGGAGAATCCGTTCAAAGACGCGATCCCGTCGGCAGCTTGAGTGATCTGGCCGAAATCACCACCAGTTCGCAGCGCGGTGGCGGCTGCAATCGCACCGGCGTCGGCCGCTGTCTGCATCCTGCGCTTGATCGTCAAAAGCAAGCCAACATCAACCGCCAGCGCGACGAATCCGACCATCACCACCATCGATAACGCCGCAAGTACCAACGTCTGCCCGCTTCGCACCTGACGCCACCGAATCATAATTCGCAACGCCTGCTTTCCAAATTATCTGTTAGACATACGAGCCACATTCAGAGCCATTGTTGTGCATTTGCGCCAAAGCAACGGCTAAAATTGTTACGTCGAGAGCGAAAACGCAATCGTAGAAAATTTAAACGCCTGGAAGTAACGGTTGTCAAATAAGCCGGAGACCGATTGCGGGGCTTTCCTGGCATTTTCGCCGACGTTAAATTGCTTTGCTTCGAAACCTCGATGTAAGAGATTCGCGCTAGAATCTATTAGGCCATGTCAGAGCATATCACATGATGTAATTGATAAGCTGAGCTATGATCCAATTATAGTAGTCAGTAAGTGTCAGTGAGATTATGGCTTGGCAAGATCGCACCTTAACCCAACCCCCCTTAAGAATTCAGTTCTTCTCAGCAGCGCACCGCAGATAACGCGAATTTGCGCTACGCATCGTTCATTTGTGAGCCGTTGTCAGCTATTTCAGACCAGTTTTGTAAAAAAATAGCCATTCCAGCCTATCATTGTCCATTTTTAGTGATATCGGCCTATGGCATGACAAGCTGGCCAGCGATAATATCTGGCGTCCAATTGCATGCGAGACATTGGGCTTTCGAGAACTTTCCAAGCTTGGCCGGGGATGAGTGGCTTTGATGGCGGATTAGGCGACTCCTGATCGCAATAGTTCCAAGACACAAAGATTTTATTAGCGAGTTATATAGCCAGCGCTAATGCAAGTGTCGCCGCCATAGCAAGCCCGTTTCGAAGTCGTGAGGTGGATCTTGTCAAACATAAAGTGGGCGATGGCGGCGGCTTTGGCCATTCTCTTCTGTCTGGCGGTTATGCAGTACGGCAAGGCGCGGGCGAACTTAGCACCGGTCAGTATTCTAACCAATCGCTATGATACACAGCGCGACGGACTTAATGCGGCTGAAGCGACGCTGACGTTGTCCAACGTCAACGCGCAAAGCTTCGGCAAGCTGTTCGCCGACCAGGTTGACGGCAACATCTTCGCCGAGCCGCTGTATGTGCCGGGCCTGACTATCAATGGCGCGACTCACAACGTGGTCTATGTCGCCACCGAAAACGACAGCGTCTATGCTTTCGACGCCGACCAGCCCGGACCAGCGTTATGGCGCGTCAGCTTTTTGGATCCGGCCAACAATGTGACGGCGGTGAAAGAGACTCAGATAGGCTGTAACGATGTCGTCCCGACCTATGGCATCACCAGCACGCCGGTCATCGATCCATCGACCGGAACCATCTACGTGGTGGCGAACACGAGTGAGAATGGGGTGGTTACCTACCGCATCCACGCACTCGACATCACCACGGGCGCGGAGAAGTTCAATGGCGGCCAGGTCATCACGGCGACGGTGCCGGGCAATACACCGGCCGACAGCACGAATGGACAAGTCACCTTCAACCCGTCGCATGAGCTTCAACGGCCGGGTCTGTTGCTGCTCAACGGAGTGGTCTACGCGGGGTTTGGATCCCATTGTGATATTGACCCGTTCCACGGCTGGATGATGGGCTATGACGCGTCCGATCTGAGCAAGCAGATGTACGTATACAACACCACGCCCAACCTGGGGCAGGGTTCGAACGCCAGCTCTAACACCGGACATGCGACGGAAAATGACCAAGCCGAAGGCGCGATTTGGGAAGCTGGCACCGGTCCCGCAATTGATCAGAGCGGCGACATGTACGTCAGCACCGGCAATGGCAGCTACGATAGCTTGCTGGCGACCCCTACCGACGTTGGCGACAGCGTGCTGCGGCTGGGAATTCTTCCTAACAACGCGTTTGGAATGGTTGATTGGTTTACGCCGTTCAATGAGGCGAGCCTCGATTCCAACGATTTGGATATGGGTTCCGGTGCACCGATGGTCTTGCCGGACCAGTCATCCGAGCCGCAACATCTGTTGGTAATGGCCGGCAAGAACGGCACGATTTATCTGCTCAATCGCGACACTATGGGGGAGTATCACTCCAGCACCGATGACGTCGTTGATAAAGTGCCCAGCCCGAGCGGCTCCAAGAATTGGAGTGCGCCAGCATATTGGAACGGCATGGTTTTCTTCATCATGTCGGGTGATGTGCCGCGCTCCTACACGCTGGCCAACGGCACCTTGACCGCGGCTTCGGCCGGTACGCATAAATTCCCGTTTCTCGGCGGGCAGCCGGTGATTTCCGCCAATGGCGGCAGTGACGGAATCCTGTGGACCCTTGAGTATCCCGGTACATCGACCACGGTAACCCCCGGGATATTGCACGCCTATGACGCGCGTAATTTAAGCACGGAGCTGTACAATAGCGACCCCAATTATGTGTCGGGCGGACCGGCCTGCACCACCGATTGCGGCATCAAGTTCGCCGTGCCGACGGTGGTCAACGGCAAGGTTTACGTCGGCACCACCAACGAACTCGACGTGTACGGACTGACTGGCGGGGCGACGCCCTCCCCGAGTCCGTCGCCAAGCGCGAGTCCCTCATCGACGCCGAGCGGGACCCCGAGTGCGACGCCGACAGCTAGTCCGACGATCACTCCAACGGCAACGCCTACTCCAACCGTGGCGCCTACCCCAACCGCAACCGCGACGCCGACCCCGACTGTGACGCCGACCGGCACTCCGATACCGACGCCGACGAGGACGCCGAATCCGACACCGACAGCCACTGCTACTGTCGCATCCACGCCCACTCCGACCGTCGAGCCAACGTTGACGCCGACTCCCACCGTCAAACCTACGCCGACGCCGACGAGCACCGCGCCTCCTACGACGCCTGTAGCGACGCCGACGTCCACTCCAACGGTGCTCGCCACGCCCACGCCGGCACCTTCGGCGACACCGGTGGTTACGCCGGGCAGGCTAGGAGTGAGTCTCAGGCGCGTGAACGTGCAGCGCGTGGGCACCGATACCATTCGCAGCAGGACCTTGAGGATCATCAACCGCGATCGGGCGGGCGTGCTGATCGGCAATATCGAAGTGCCGTCGGCGCCGTTTACAGTCGCTGGCGGCAGTGCGTTTCGCCTGGGCGCGCATCAGTCGACCATGGTTACGATTGAATTCGCGCCAGTCGCGCTTGGAGCATTTTCAGGCGCTCTCACAATCGTCAGTAACGATCCCGCGAATCCCTCAGTGTCAATACCGCTCAGCGGTATCGGTGTACCGGGCAAACTGGGCGTGCCCCGGCGAGTTTTGATGAGAACGGCATCGGGCTCGGTCAGCAAAGCCTTGTTGATTAGAAATGGCGGAGCCGGAGTGCTCCACGGCAACGTTGGCGGAGTGTCCGGGCCATTCGTCGTAACCGCGGGCGCCGGGCCATTCACCCTTAACCGCGGTCAAAGCAAGGCGGTCAGTTTGGAATTCGAACCCTCAACGCCGGGAGTGGCCACCGGCAGTCTCAGCATAACCAGTGATGACCCAGTACATTTATCGGTAGATATAATTCTAACCGGTAGCGCAAAGTAGCGAGGCGAATTCTCAATCCGCGATGGATTCCTGAGTGTTGCGCAGGGCGTTGAAGACCATATTGGGCGCGCGCACGCGATCATCCGTATTGTAGACGGAGCGAAGCTCGGGAAAATCCTGATCGACCGCCAGCGTGAGTGCGGCGACGCGATCAAGCAGCCACTTGTGCTCTTCAGTCAGGCTCGCATCGTCCGCCGGCATCAAGCCCCACACATCCCACGGCAGTAATTCCATGCGATTGAGCGCGGCGAAGTCGCGCAGAACATTGCCGGCGATGAACCACAATCCTTGCAGATTTATGTAGCTGAGGCCGAAGAGGGCCGGATCCTTCCCGCCCTTCCGGCACATCCGCCACGCGTCGCCCGCGATGATAAAGCGATCCCGCGGCAGGTCGAGTGCGTTGAAATCGGGCTTGAACAGATTTCGCCGCACGGCGTCGAGTTGAGCATCAACTAGAATCCAGCGGGACTGTGCGGTATTCCAATACTCGCAAACCCAATGATCCTCGCACCTGCCCGGATTGAGATACGCGGCGAAACCACATCGTGCCCGCGCCGGCACGCCCTGCTCGCGTAGCATCGCGCACAGCGCGACCGTGAAGTGGCGGCATACGCATGCCATGCGATGGCCGGGTTCGCGCGCGACGGTCAGAGGGCGTTGGTCAAGTGCGTAAATCTGTCTGAGCATGCCGGCGACTGGACGGATATGCGCCTCTTCACGTCGCTCATCGGAAAGTGTCAGGCCGTAAGCGAAATGCGCCAGATCGCGATGGATCAGCACACCTTGGATAATGTCGCACAGCCACTCGATGTCACTTGGTAGTGCCGCGAAATCCTTGCCGCCCGGCACCGTCATCGCGCCATGACTTCGGTAGTATTGCTGTACATTTTCCACTATGCGCGTCCTCGATTTCGATCAAACGTGATTCTCCCTCAGGCGCTCGCGCGGTGAGCCAGATGCTGGGCGAGCCGAGTAAATGAGCGCTCCCATCCAGCGGCCACCAGCACTCTCGTATGCCACGTAGGCTGAGCATGCCGCATCGCGATCGTTAGAAGAACCATCGAATCGCCAGACCGTGATCGCGACTCCTCGATCGACGTACGAGCCTCGCCGATCGCCTGCATCTCGGTTGCGGCAGCTCCAATCGTACTGCTGTCGCAACCGCGGTCGGCCAAGTGCCAGAACCAGGTCGATTGGCGATTCCAAATTCTAAACTCGGTGCCAAGATGGTTATGGATGCGCATGCGTGACCCTCACCAGCTTGCGGCATCGCGCGGCGATTCCCGCTAATTCGCTGCGATCATACGATCTTGAGTGGCCGCGGCGGCGGATCACCGCGGCCACCCAGGTTGTTGCGAAATACGACAAAGAGCTGAGGCAGAGGATCAGCAGTGCCCATCTCAGATAGGCAGCGGTAGAGAGCGAAAGTCCAACGCCGGTGCCGAGCGCAATGTAGGCGGCGAGGCATGCCGGGCATTTGGGCAAAATCACGAGGAGGGTGCCTGGTAGAATCCATCCGCCGATCGCCCGCCGAACTGATCGCGACGGCGGAACGTCCGTCGCGAGTGCTGGCGCTGATCCACCGGTAGAAGCTCCGCAGCATCGATGAGCGCCCATGATTTTTTCCTCCGCTCCCGGGCAATGTGTTACGCGCGCAAAGCCTGCGCGCCGGGGACATGTCCGCTCTCGTATTTGTCGTGGCGCTTCACCCAATCCGTCAGGTTGTAATTGGGCCCGGTCTCGTTGCGCCCCTTCGGCGTGAGATCAAGGAACATATACGCGCCGAGTCCGCGTTCATCGCCGCGGGCATAGGAGGAATAGGTGTGGAAGATGCCGCCGCTCTCGTCTTTGTAAAACACGCTGATGCCTGGCAGGTCCGATGTTGTGGCCTCGGTCATCGTGTAGTTGTAGTTGACCCGGCCTTTGGCCATTTCATCTTTGTTAAATGACACATGAAAGTCGTAATTGAAGTCGCTGCCGGATGATGACAGCCACTTGAAACGCCAGCCTAGGCGCTTTTTGTAGGCTTCGAGCTTGGCCAGGGGCGCGCGCGAGATGGCGGCGAACATCAGGTCGTGATGCTCGAAGTGAAGACGTGCGCCGTCGATATGGTCGGCGAAGAAAGAGCAGCCGACGCATCCTTCCTCCCATTCGGGAGCGAACATGAAGTGATAGATGATCAACTGGCTGCGCCCATCGAACAGATCGGCGAGCGTCTCTTTGCCGCGTGGTCCATCAAATGAATAATTCTTCTCGACTTTGACCCACGGCAATTCCCGGCGTTGCCGATTCACCTCATCCTGCATCGCGGTGAGCTCCTTTTCCTTGCGGAGCAATTCCTGGCGAGCGCGGATCCATTCGTCCTGTGACACAATTCGAGGTTCCATCTTCCGGCCTCCTATTCAGACGTTCGTGAGATAATCGGCGAGGCACTCCAGCGAGCTGGTCCAGCCGCTACGATGCGCGTCGCGCGAAATTACCGATTCGAAACCGGTTTGGCGCAGGGTCAGTTTGGTTTTGCCGTCATGCTCCTCGAATGTAACCGTGACTAGCGTTTCGGGACCTTTCGGTTTACTCTGCGCGTCAACCCACGCGCCCGCCATCACGAGCCGTTCGGGCTCCACAAATTCGCGAAAAAAACCCCGCATCCAGTGGTCATCGCCTTCGGGTCC
>JBOHWM010000092.1:0-18127 GCA_050736555.1 Binataceae bacterium (SeqCode) | reverse complement strand
GCCGATCACAACGCCATTCAGATCGTGCTGCACCTCGGTCCAGCGGACTTGGTAGCTCAGCGGCGACATTTGCAGGATCGAATCGATCTGGATCGAGACGGTCTGCTTCTCCGCAAGCTTGAAAGGGTTATGAGTGAAGCCGTCGGAGTGATAGTACGCGTCGAGGAATCTGTCAGCCGCGCCGCGCGCGTGCGTGAGAAGCGAATTAAGCATCTGATGCTCGACCTGCGGATCGGTCGTGACTGAGCGCGCATTGCGGATAAAGGCGGCGATCTCATAGCGCTGCATTCGCGCAGTTACGTCGGGAACGGACGTGGGAGTGAGCGGCTGCGGGACTGTCAGCGCGTATCCGAGCTTGTCGACTTCAACGACGTAGGGAATGTAGCGGCTTCGGCTGATTAGCCAGACCATACCGCTGGCGAGAATCAGCGAGAGCAGAAGCAGCCCGCCGGCCGCTATCTGCCAGTTGCGTTTGCCGAGCACGAGATCGGCATATCGCTCATCCCAGTCCCGACGCGCTTCAACGTAAGGATTCGCAGCCATTGCGCACCTCGCCTTTCGCGCGAGACAATTGTGGCGTCGAGCGCGGCAGCCAGCGTTCAGCCAACGTGGTCGAACCGGAATTTAGGGGAGCACTGGGATACACGTCCCGCAGCCCAGGGCAGTCGAAAGCGGGGTTCAGATCGAAGTGGAAGACGCGAGATCTCGGGGAATGTTGGGCAGAAGGTCGCGTCCCCGACTTTGGCTCGACTATGGCAGACCTATCGGACGCTATCGGTCTGAAGGGGTTTGACGACCGGTGATCAGTTGTCGAAAAGTGCTTGAAAGTGCTCGATTGTGTCTGGTCTGGCTGCATTGCCCCGCGTTATCGCGGGGTTCCTAATCCTGGGGTCGTGGGTTCGAATCCCGCAGGGGGCGCCACAAATTCCTTAGTAAATTCAAATACTTCGGCACTGTGACCCGTTCCGGCTGATTGTAGCCGGCGAGTTAGTTTGATCCCCCCTGACCAAGGGCGAAAACGCGGGGTTCAGCGGCTATTTGAAGGGTCCATAAAGAGGTCGTGAACGCGGACCGCATGCGGTAGGTGGACATTAGCCCCGCTTATGATTGCGGCGCAGTACCGGAGGCTTGCGCCGTGCGAAGGAGCTCCACACCCGCGCCAACAAACTCCCAATGCCAGCTGCCCTCACGCAGAAGAATCGCGGCAAGAGTATGTTCGCAAGCAGACTGTGGCTCTGCGCTGTCCGCGATGAACGCACGGCCGCCCGTGCGCGGATTGATCGCAGTCTGGTATAGCGCTTGGCATTCGCCGTTCTCGCGGTAGCGCACAGCGATCAGGCGCGGCTCCGCAAGCACCTCGTCGTCATAAAACCACGCGATCCCCCATCGCCGGGGCTGATTATGCAACATCTCCGCCGGGACCGGAGGAATCGGAGCAGGATTACCCGTCTTATGAGCCATTGTTCAACGCTTCCTTGTCACAACTGGTATCTTGTTCGCTTTGAGCCATTGTTGCAACTGCGCTGAGGGCCGCGTTCTCCCAAGCGTGAAATCGAATTTAGTTATCTCACCCTTGGTAACCTTGTAAGCCTGGGTTCGAAATGCCGCGAAGACAGCGACGGGCGCACCGGTATGCTTTCGACAACTTTGACAATGACACCAATATATCCCCTTCGTTCCCGGTCGCGATGAAACGCACAGATCGGCAGACTGTCGTGATCAGACGGCGTCTACACGTTGCATCTGCGCCACCAATATCTCCGCTCCGGCGAAGCCCGCAAGTGCGATCAAAGGCACGATCCTATAGCCGAGCACCTCGACCAAAGGGCCCCCCAGGAAGGTGCCGACCACGGTCGCCATCGCACTGCTGGCCGCCAAGAGACCCATAGCAGCCCCTTCTCCGACTGGCGTTAGCCGTGCCGCAAGCCCAATGCTGGAAACGCTGAGGACGGGCCAGGCAAGCATGACCAAGGTGAAACCAAACATAGCGACGACGGGCAAGCCAGAGAACGGCATCAGAGCCAGAACCGCGAGGACGCCGAACCCCACCATCCGCAGCGCCAGCCCGATCTGGAAGACGAGCCGAGGGCCACGTTGCTGTACCATGCGGCCTGCCAGCACGTACAACCCGATACCAACACCGGCGGCCAGCGCATAAAGCAGGGCGGTTGCCGTTGGACTAACACCGTAGGCGCTTTGCATCATCAGCGGATAGTACGCGGAAAATGGTGCCACACCGAAGTAGACCAAGGCCCACGCCAGCAGAAAGCGGCTGAAATCACCGCCCAAAGATTTCGACACACGGCGCCATGCGGCATGCTGCAGATAGTGCGAATGGTGCAAGAGGCCGCCGACCGGCGGTCCGGGCTGAAAGCGGCTCATCAGATCCGACCAGACTAGGGGCGGCGGGAGGGACCTACGGAGGCGACTGCCAGCGGGCAGGCCAATCCGGCCAAGCACAAGTGCCAGGGCGGAAAACGCGCAGATCAACCAGAACCCGTAGGCAAGCCGGCCCCTTGCGATCAAGCTGGCAAGCAGAAGTCCGGCAAGTTGGCCGGCACCGTTGCAGCTCTGCAGCCATCCGATGCGTGAGTCCCACTCGCATTTCGGTGTGAAATCGACCACGAACAACGGCGCAACCGTCGCGACGGCGCCGACGCCAAGACCGGCCAGCAAGGCCACAGCGATCCACTCGATGAGATCCGAAGCCTCTGCCATAGCGGCAACACTAAGAGACAAGGCGATAAAGCCGCCGAAGAAGACCGGTCGGAAGAGCCGGTTGCGCTCTGCGAGCATGCCGAACAACGGCGCCGGCAGCCAACCGGCTTGGTAGACGCCCATCACGTAGGCGACACTGTCGAGGTCGTGGCTGGAATCGGCCACCGCCAGCGGCAGCAGGAACGGCAACATTCCCGAGCTTGTCAAGCCCAGGATCAGATAGGCCAGATACCACGGTGCAAGATATCGTCGTAAGATTGCAGTAGCCGACCGAAATCGTCTTACCATCGACCCCTCCCGCTTCTCGTTCAAAGTCAATTACCGCCATCAAGCCCTGATCTGCATCAAGGAAGGGGCGGAGCGCACCCCGTGTAATCTGATCAGCTGGCCGAAATGGCTGGCCGAGGGGTTTCGAGCCTTGCTTAAGGGCGACACCTTGCGCCTCACGGTGCGCCGGGCGCTGCCGCACGGCCACGTCGTCGCCGCACTGTGGCGCTGGGTCTCACGCCTTGCGAGGAGCTGCGCAAGTACGATGGCGATCCGGCTCTACAATCTCGCCGATCCCGCGGCGTCGGATCCGGTCCGCCGAGGCTAGCCCCTCCGGTTCTATCGTTGCCGAGAGCGCGGAACTCGCCGCGGTCTGGCAGGCGTCATTTGAAATCCTCGCGCGCCGGGATTAAACCGGCTAGCTGTTGCGAATGAAAGAGCCTTACGTTGAAGGGCTAACGACCCACCACGGCCTTGAGTCATGCGCGGTTTTCCGCGAGGCAAGCAGTGAAGCGTCGACAGGGGTACGTGCGGGCCGGATATTGAGCCGCGAAAGTAACTCGCTCCCGGACGCCGACGCCGTGGGGAACAGCGGAAGGCGCCATCGAATGCATCGATATCGCGAGATGCATTCGGGTCCTGCGCGGTCGGAGACGTCATGCACGTACGGAAACACGTCGCACGAGAACGGGAGGCCTAGGTTGACCCAATTGCTGCGACAGTGAGGCCAAACGGGCGTGCGAGAACTGAACGTATCTCGTCTTGGCGCGCACGCGAAGGCTACGGGGGCGAGGCAGTCCAGATCGACACCGGCACAAGTTTGATGTATCAGGCGATCATGGCCCCCCGAAATCTAATCGACGGACGCGTGTTCATGAAGCCTTTCCGCGATCGGGATTACTCCACGCTAGCCAGTATGGGTGCGATCCGCGAGCCGATGGACTCGTCGTGGTGGTCGGCCATCCTTGCCGTGCGCGGAGCGTTCGCGGCGCAGCCCGATGCGGATATGATCTCGGTCCCGCTCTATGGCGGCACGCTCAACGTTTCCGCGGAGGGTAGCTGGCGCTCATCGACCCGATTGCCGGACGAGGTCGCGACGCAGCTCGACCTTTATCTTCCGTGTTGCTACTCCTCCCCGCGCGGATTCGCGATCGCTCATGTCGGACAGAGTCTTGACGGCCGGATCGCAACTGAGAGCGGCGACTCCCGCTGGGTCACCGGTGAGAAGGACCTCTTGCATTGCCATCGGATGCGAGCGCTCGCCGACGCGGTGCTCGTTGGTGCACGCACGGTGCGGGCCGATGACCCGCAGCTTACCGTGCGGCGCTGTGCCGGATCTAATCCCACGCGAGTCGTCATCGATCCTGAGTTGAGGTTGTCCGGCCGGCATGCGGTGTTCCGCGATAGCGCGGCCGTGAGTCTAATCATCGCCGCACAAGATCATGGTGACTCCGGGAGTAAGGCGCATGGGAGCGAAATTATCGGCGTGCCACGCGTTAACGGAGTGCTCAATGTTTTGGCGATCCGCGAGGCACTCAGGAACCGCGGACTGTCGATGGTGTTCATCGAAGGTGGCGGAATCACGATCTCACGCTTTCTTGAGGCGGGCTGCCTCGACCGGTTGCAGATAACGATCGCTCCAATCATTATCGGATCGGGCCGTCCCAGCATAGCGTTTACCGGTTGCCACGCGCTCCACCAGGCGGTTCGCCCGCGGATCCGCAAATTCGACGTCGGTGGGGACACGCTGTTCGACTGTGATTTCAATGCATGAGGCACAGGCATTTTGGGTCGTCACGCCGGGCCGGGGCGAGATCAGAACGCAGCCGTTGCGATCCCTCGCGCCGGGCGAGCTGTTGATCCGGAGCCGTGTCAGTGCCATCAGCAGGGGCACTGAAAGCCTTGTTTTTCGCGGTGAAGTGCCTGAGAGCGAATGGTGCCGGATGCGTTGCCCGTTCCAAGAGGGCGAGTTTCCCGCGCCCGTCAAATATGGTTATGCCGTGGTCGGCGTTATTGAGGACGGGCCCGAGGACATCATCGGCCGTCGGGTGTTCTGCCTGCATCCGCATCAGGACAGATTTATCGTCCCGGAGGGTGCCGTCATGGCCGTTCCCGATGACGTCCCCGAGCGGCGTGCCACGCTTGCCGCCAACATGGAGACGGCGGTCAACGGGCTATGGGATAGCGCAGCGGGTCCGGGAGATCGGATCACTGTCATCGGTGCCGGCGTCGTCGGCACCCTTGTCGCCGCGCTGGCCGCGCGGCTCCCTGGCGCGGAAGTCGAGCTGATCGACGTCGATCCCGCCCGTGAACCCGTCGCGACGGCGCTAGGCTGCCGCTTTGCAATCTCCACCCCGAAGCACACCGATGCCGACCTCGTCATTCATGCGAGCGGTCGACCCGAGGGGCTGGCAACAGCCCTCGCAACCGCCGGCTTCGAGGCGACGGTGCTCGAAATGAGCTGGTACGGCACCCGCGTCGTGCCACTCGCGCTCGGCGCCGCTTTTCACTCGCGCCGGCTCACCTTACGCTCGTCGCAGGTCGGTGCCATCCCGATGGGTCGGCGCGCGCGCTGGTCTCGTAGGCGTCGGCTGGCGCTCTCGCTGGCGCTGTTGCGCGATCCGGTCTTCGACCTGTTGCTGTCCGGTGAGAGCGGGTTCACTGCCCTCCCCGAACTGATGCCGCGTCTCGCGGCCTCGCCGACGGGCGTGCTCTGCCATACCCTACGTTATGATTGAACAACGAGCGACGCCGTGTACAGCATCACGGTAAGCCATCATTTCATGATCGCGCATAGCCTGCGCGGAGCCGTCTTCGGACCGGCACAGCGGCTGCACGGCGCGACCTTTGTGGTCGAGGCCGAACTACGCCGAGATGCGCTCGACGCTGACGGTATAGTGTGCGACATCGGTAGCGCTCTCAAGCTCTTGCAGGCTGTGCTCGGCGAGCTCGACTACTGCAATCTTGACGAAGTGGCGGAGTTCCAGGGGCGCAACACCACGACCGAGTTCCTCGCCGGCGAGATCCATCGCCGGCTGGCGCGGCGGGTTCGCGAGGGAGCGTTGGGGCCTCAGGCCGCCGCGGCCATCAGTAGCCTAAGAGTAGTGCTACGCGAGACGCCCATAGCATGGGCCGCCTACGATGCACCCCTTGAATGACGGAGTCCCAGCGTTCGCTTCACGAATTTGTGAGGCGGCGGACGAAGCCCCGCTTCAGCGAGAGTTCGTCTTCATCGTCCCGGGGCGACTCGATCAACTCACCGGCGGATATCTGTTCGACCGTCACATTGTCGAGGGCTTGCGTGCGCGTGGCCGGGTGGTGCGAGTCATTGAGCTTGCGGCACGGGATCAGCAAGCGGATGGGGCGGTGCTCACCGCCGTCGCCGACGGCACGCGGACAGTTGTCGACGGCCTTGTCCTTGCCTATCTCGGAGATATGGTGGTGGCGCATGCGCGCCGCTTGCGGCTTATCGCCTTGGTTCACGGCCCGCTGGCACATGAAACCGGCCTTTCGCCAGCTCCGGCGAAGCGAGCCGCGGAGCGCGAGGCTGCACTGCTGTCACGGTTTCGCGGCGTACTCTGTGCGAGCCGGAAAACTGCCACCGCGATCGAGAGCTATGGCATCCAGCCCGACCGCATCGCCATCGCCCCACCAGGAACGGCGAAGCCGAACCAACATCCGAGACCACGGCGAGGCCCGGTTCGCGCGTTGCTCTGCGTGGCGAACTTGGTGCCGCTCAAAGGTCATGGCGTACTTGTCGAAGCGCTGGCCCAGCTCCGTGAGTTGGACTGGACATTGCTATGCATCGGGTCCCTCGAGCGCGATCGGGTAACGGTGGACGCGGTTCGTCAGACGATCGCCGAAGCGGGTCTCGAGCGCCGCATCATCCTCGCCGGGGAGCGGGCGCCCGCAGCCGTCGCGGCGGCTTACGACGCCGCTGACGCCTTCATCCTGCCCTCGTTCCACGAAAGCTACGGCATGGTTTACGCCGAGGCGATGGCGAATGGCTTGCCGGTGATTGCGACAATCGCCGGAGCGATACCCGAGACCGTGCCGCCGTCGGCTGGTCTGCTGGTTCCGCCCGGCGATCCGGCAGCGCTGGCACAGGCTGTGCGCCGGGTCATTGCAGATCCGCGGCTGGCAACCCGGCTTGCCGCTGGCTCGCGCGAGGCGGGCGCCCGCCTCCCAGATTGGCCACGAGCGATCGCAGATTGGGAAGCGGCGTTCGATCGCCTTGTAACGCTACCTCCGCCGCCATGATGCCGCACGTCAGCTAGAAAGTATCGGCGCGGATAGTACTCAAATGGCTCGGCCTTTGAGCTTGTTACCGGACTGTTCCCGGCTCTATGAGGACGTACGGTGTGGCGTTATAATGCGCCTAATTATTCTGAAATGTGGCTAGAGTAATGATCGTCGTCGAGCAGCGAGAATTTCCAAGGTTTGACCACGAAGACGAAGAACGGGAATTCTGGACAACTCATGACTCAGCCGAACTTATCGATTGGCGAGCGGTACGAAGACTAGACCTGTCGAAACTGAGAAATGCTTCACCGCGCCGTCGAGAGAATCCCACAGATCGTTAGTCGGCGGGCGGGGCATGGAGGGGGAGCAAAATCCCATAGGACCGGGCGAGATTGTCAGCGGTTCGCTCTTCAGCGAGCCGATGCGTGTCGTCACCGTCCATGCGATCGGCACCGACAGTTGGGAACTCGGTCTCGTTGGAACCCAAACCCGTCTATTCCGCAGCGTCCCCCTCACACGCGAGCAAATCGGATCGCTGCGGCGGCAGGATGTAACCCGATCGTATGCTGGTGACGGCGAGTTGGTGCGGCTTGGGCTGCAGGCCCACGCCCTTGGCATCGCCTATGAATTCGATCCGTATTTCGGTCTTTCGATTTCCCGCGTCGATCCGCTGCCGCATCAGTTGGAAGCGGTTTACGATTATCTGCTGAAGCTCGCCCGCGTGCGCTTTCTGCTCGCCGACGACGCCGGCGCCGGCAAAACCATTATGGCGGGCCTGCTATTGCGTGAACTCAAACTGCGCGGCCTGGCTGATCGCGTCTTGGTCGTATGCCCGGCCAATCTAACCTTCCAATGGCAGCGCGAGCTCAAGGAAAAATTCGACGAAAAATTCGTTGTGCTGCGCGGCGGCGATATCCGCGAGCAATACGGCATTAACCAATGGCTTGAGAACCGTCAGGTGATCACGTCATTGGATTTGGCCAAGCGCGAATCGATCGTCGCGGGTCTCCAACAAGTTCACTGGGACGTCGTGATTGTCGATGAAGCCCATCGCATGTCGTGGACGCCGCCGGCGCGCAAGACCGCCCGCTACGCCCTGGGCGAGATGCTGCGCGACAGCTCGGACCATCTCCTGCTTCTCACCGCAACTCCTCATAAGGGCGACCCCGAAAACTTCAGCCGCTTCCTGCAATTGCTCGACCCCGATGCTTACGCCGACGTGAAATCGATTCGTGAGGCGATGCGGCATCGTTCGGCGCCGTTCTATCTGCGGCGTACCAAGGAGGCGATGCTTTATTTCCCAGAGCGCCAAGCCGACGGCAGTTGGAAGGCGCGCAAGCTCTTCACCGAGCGCGACACGCGCACCGCGGCGTTCACTATCGACGATGAGGAATACGATCTCTATCGCACCGTCACGTCATTCGTGAAGGAGCAGTCAGCGAAGGCCGCCGCACGCGGAGACGATCCGCGCGCACGCGCGGTCGGTTTCCTGATGGCGCTTTATCAGCGGCGGCTCGCCTCGAGCGCCTATGCGTTGCGTCATTCGTTGGAAAACCGGGCTCGACGCCTGATCGAGAATCTCAAACGTGCGCGCGACCTGGCCTCGACCGCGCCGCCCGATCTGCCAGACCCCGAAGACCTGGAGGAAATGGAAGAAGCGGAGCGCGACCACTTTGAGCGTCTAATCGAAGTGATTTCGATCGCGCAAAGTCCGGCACAAGTCCAAGAGGAAGTGGATCGCCTCAATCAGCTCGCCGAACGCGCGAAGGCACTCGAAGAAGCGGGAGCCGAAGCCAAACTCGCCAAGCTCCGCGCCGTCCTGCGGGAACAGGGTTTTTTTGACAATCCCGATGAACGCCTGCTGATCTTCACCGAATTCCGCGACACGCTCGATTACTTGGTCGAAAATCTGCGCAAATGGGGTTTCCGTGTCGGCTTTATTCACGGCGGCATGGCCATCGGCTCGCGCGACGACAAAGGCACGCGCCTTTTCGCCGAGCAGCAATTCCGTGAGGGCGCGATTCAGATGCTGGTCGCGACCGAAGCGGCCGGCGAAGGAATCAATCTCCAGTGCTGCCACGTGCTGTTCAACTACGATATCCCGTGGAATCCCAACCGGCTGGAGCAGCGGATGGGCCGTATCCATCGCTACGGTCAGACCGAAGACTGCCTGATTTTCAATTTCGTCGCGACCAACACCGTCGAGGGACGAATTCTCGACCGTCTGCATGAACGTCTCGGCGAGATCCGCGACGCGCTCGACGATGACGCCGTCTTCAACGTCGTCGGCGAAGTGTTGCCCGCCGCTCATATCGAGCGCGTGCTGCGCGACTATTACGCGGGCCGGATGGGCGATGCCGACTTGGAAGATCGCCTGCTCAGCGTCGTCAACGAAGATCGTTTCCGCGCCATCTGTCAGAACGCGCTTGAAGGCCTCGCGACCAAGCGGCTGAATCTCGCGATGCTGATCGAGCGGCGCGCCCGCGCCCAGGAGCGCCGCGTCGTGCCCGAGACAATCGCGCGTTTCCTGGCGCAATCCGCGCCCTATGTGCCGTTTGCGCTGAAGCCGGTCGCGTCGATACCGCACGCTTTCGATCCTGCCGCGACCCCACAATCGCTCCGCCGCTACGAGAGCGAAACGAACTGGAAACTACCGGCGGTCGCGATCAAATATCCGCGCCTTTCTACCGATCGGGAAACCGCTGACAAGCACAGTCTCGAATGGGTGACGCCGGGCCATCCGCTGTTCGAGGCGTTGCGCCGCCATACCGTCGAGAAAGCGCGTGATTCTCTTGCCAGCGGCGCCTGCTTTTTTCATTGGAAGTTCCCGCCTCAGCGCGAATCGATTTCTACTGGGCGAAAATCGTCGACGGACTGGGCGACACGGTTCATGAGCGCCTGTTCGCGGTTGAAACCGACGCGAACGGCCAAACGATCCTGCGCGATCCGGGTGTTCTCGGTAATCTAACACCCGCTTCGGCGCCGCCCGATTTGCCCACAATCGCCCACGCGCCCGAACCCCGCGCGTGGCTCAGCGAGCATGCGCTGGTGCCGTTTCTCGATGAAGTCCGAAAAGATCGTTTAGCCGAAGTCGAACGGATTGCGCGCCATGTCGATCTTTCGCTTACCGAATTGATCTATCGCGAAGATCAGCGCATCGCGCGCTTGCATGAAGACATGGAACGCGGCCTCGACGGTGCCGCCGGCAATCTGCGCCAGGCTGAGAATCGTCATGCCGAACTGATGGACCGTCGCGAGCGTCGGCGCGCCGAATTGGAACGGCAATCATCGCTCACACTTCAGGATGTCCAGCGCATGACCAGCGTGCTTGTGCTGCCTCATCCCGACCGTGATCAGCCCGAGTTGCGCAATCTGCGTCCTGATCCGGAGACCGAAGCGATCGCGATGCGCGTCGCGATCGAGCATGAACTCGCCGCGGGGCGCCAGGTCAGCGACGTGCACGAACGCGACCTCGGCTATGACATTACGAGTCTTGATACCAATACCGGTGAGTTGCGCTTGATCGAAGTAAAAGGGTTGGGCGCTGATGAGGGGGTGGTGGCGTTGACGCCAAATGAAAAGCGTACCGCCGAAGACCGCCGCGATTGCTACTGGCTATACGTTGTGACGCGCTGCAAACGCCCGGACGGCCCGAAGTTGATGACGATCAAGGATCCCGCGCAGTTGGATTGGGACGAAATTCGGAAGATCGACCATTACGCATTATCGGTGAAACGCCTCGGAGAAGACTGAGAGAATGTACAAGCGCGCGCGCCCGCGGGGCCTCCAGAAATACGGGACTGCGCAGCCTTGGGGCTACGGAATGCAGCAGCAAAAACTGTATTCAGGCGCAAAAGAACAGTCATACCAGAGTGCCATAGAAGTAGATCGGATGTTATCGACGGATGTTGGGAAAGTTCTCGTTCGCAAGAAGTCAGAAAAGGGCAGGCTCCGCAAACGCCTCAGAAAGATGGGGAGATCGTGATTTTTCGCCCCTGGCGAGCGCTTCATAATAACTCGAATGCAACGCTGCGACTTTGGCATCGCTCAGGCGACTGTGGGTGGTCGATGCCGAAGAAATGTACTGGCCTTTGCGCGACCTTCCTCATTGGCCCGAGCGCGATGTTTGACGGGAGAAATAGTTGATACCCAAGGAATGTAAGCGGCTGGCGGAGGTGGATTTTCCCATCGCGGTGGTGAGCCGTCATTCCGCACGCGAGAAATCCATCCGGCATGGCCATCCGAGCACGCTGCATTTGTGGTGGGCGCGACGTCCACTGGCCGCGTGCCGCGCGATGCTGCTCGCATTGCTGCTGCCTGATCCGTGCGATCCGAACTGCCCGGCGGAGTTCAAGCGGCAGGCGCGGGCGTTGCTATCGGCGCTGATACGCGAGATTGGAAAAGAAGACATCGAGCTTCGCAAGGCACTACTCAAGTTCATCGGCGATTTCGCCAACTGGGACTATGCGGCCAATGCGACCTATCTCGAAGTGGGGCGCGGGCTGGTCAAGGCCGCGCATGGAGAAGAAGCGCCGCTGGTGGTGGATCCATTCGCCGGCGGCGGTTCGATTCCGCTCGAAGCGCTGCGGCTCGGATGTGACGCGTTCGCCTCCGACCTAAATCCGGTCGCCTGCCTGATCCTCAAGGTGATGCTCGAAGACATTCCGCGTCATGGTCTGGCGCTCGCCGATGAGTTGCGCAAGGCCGGCGCGGAAATCAAGAAGCAAGCGCAGAAAGAATTGGCGCAATTCTATCCGCCCGATCCCGACGGTGCGACGCCAATCGCTTATCTATGGGCGCGCACGGTCAAATGCGAATCACCGAATTGCGGCGCCGAGATTCCGCTGATGCGCTCATTCTGGTTATGCAAGAAGGCGAGCCGTCTACGCGCCTTGCGCTACGAGGTCAAGCGTCCAAAGGGCAAAACGCCGTATATCGAATTCGCGGTTTTCCAACCGAAGAGCGAGAAGGAAGTTCCTGCGGGAACGGTCGCGCGAGGAAATGCCACGTGCCCCGCATGCGAGAGGGTTTTGCCGGTCGAGCGCGTGCGCGCGCAGCTTCGCGAGCAGCGCGGCGGTGCGGACACTATCTTCGATACGAGCGGCAATCGCATCGGCGGCGCGCGCCTCCTTGCGGTGGTGACGTTGAAAGACGATAAGGCGGGACGGCAGTACCGAGAAGCAACTGATCGCGATTACGCGGCGGTCCGGAAGGCGCAGAACGCTGTTGCGAAGCTCGCGGAAGAGAAGCTGCCCAACGGCCTCAGCGTGATTCCGGATGAGCCAACGCCCTGGCAGCGCGGCCACAGAGCTGTCGGATCGCCACGCATCTACGGAATGACCCGCTGGGGCGATTTATTCACCGGGCGTCAACGCTTATCGCTAACCACGCTGAGTGGCTTAATAGCCAGAGCTCGATTCGAACCGAAGACCGTACTACTGCCGGTCCTCAGCAGATGCGCCGACTACTGGAGCTCTGCCGCGCGCTGGGTGCAGAATGGCGAATTCGTGGCTGATACGTTTGCTCGACAAGCCCTCGCGATTGTTTGGGACTTTGCTGAACCCGCGCCGTGGGCTGGAGCTTCAGGAAACTTCGATGGAGCACTGAACTGGGTAGCTTCGGTTATAGAAAGCGGGCCGCAGGGTTCCGGAACAGGCCAAGTACAGACCGCCGACGCGCGCCATTTTCCTTTACCCGATGATTCATCTCACGTCTGGTTTACTGACCCACCATATTACGACGCAGTGCCATATGCAGACATTTCAGATTTCTTTTTTGTGTGGTTGAAGCGCGCTCTTCCGGGGCGCACTCTTTTTCGAGATCCGTTCGATCCGTCAAATGCACTAACTCCAAAACGGGCAGAATTGACGGTTACTACTCTCCCCGATGAAACCAGCCCTCCTAAGGATCGCCAGTTCTTCGAGGAAGGGATGTCCGTCGCTTTTGCTGAGAGCCGACGACAACTTAGGGACACCGGCATTGCGTGCGTCGTCTTTGCACACAAGAGCACGGAGGGGTGGGAATCTCTTCTGTCAGGTTTGATAAACGGAGGTTGGGTAATAACGGGTTCTTGGCCCGTATCTACAGAGAGGGGCACCCGGCTGAACGCTCAAGAAACAGCATCCCTGGCGACCAGCGTTCATCTGGTCTGCCGGCCACGCGCTGAAGATGCGCCCACCGGCGACTGGGCTGAAGTCTTTCGCGAACTGCCTAACCGCATCGGTGACTGGATGGAGCGGCTGTCCTCCGAAGGCGTGCGCGGAGCCGACCTGGTCTTCGCCTGTATCGGTCCGGCGATGGAAATCTACAGCCGCTACTCAAAAGTCGAGGACGCCGAAGGACGCGAAATCCCGCTCGGCGGCAAGCCCGAAGCCACAGACCCATCCGACCGAGGCTTTCTAACTTACGTCTGGGAAATCGTCGGCCGCACGGCGCTGGGCCAGGTGCTCGGCACCGCCGAAGCCCGCGCCCGCAACGGCGCCGCTGGCGCGCTTGAAGAAGACTCCCGCCTGACCGCGCTGTTTCTCTGGACGATTCAATCGACCGGCGCGAACGGTTCCGATACGAAGGCAACCGATAATCAAGACGCCGTCGAAGATCCGGATGATGATGAAACCGCCGCCGCGCCCAAGAAGGGCCTGACCTTGATCTACGACGTGGTGCGCCGCTTTTCCCAGCCGCTCGGAATTCATCTCGAAAACTGGGAGAACCGGATTATCGAAAATAAGAAAGGAATCGTCCGTCTGCTGCCAATCAGGGAGCGCGCCGAATCGCTCCTGGGTGAGGACGGCGCCGCTGGCGCGGCGGAGATTATCGAACGCGGCCGCGGCGGTCCAATCCAATACTCGTTGCTCGGCGACGACAAACCGGCCGATATTCCGCGCCGCCGGCGCGGCGGGAAAAA
Source organism: Binataceae bacterium (SeqCode) (assembly GCA_050736555.1). Lineage (GTDB taxonomy): Bacteria > Desulfobacterota > Binatia > Binatales > Binataceae > JBOHWJ01. The sequence continues at coordinate 3,996 of JBOHWM010000092.1, read as the reverse complement.
GGCCGGGCATGACGGCCGCGACGAAGCGCCGACGCTGAAGCCCGGAACGACGACGCTCGACCGCGTGCATATTGCGATGCTGCTCCAATCCGCGGGCAAAGCCAACGCGTTGCGCACGATGCTCAAGGCGGAAGCCGAGCGCGGCCCCGATTTCGTCCGCCTCGCGAACGCACTCTCGGCGCTTTACCCCAAAGACAGCGAGGAAAAACGCCTGCTCGATGCTATGCTGTTGGCCATGCCGAAGTGAGGTCGAAGCGATGACAAGCGAGCGGATCGAGAGCAATCCAGAAGTCATGATGGGCAAGCCGGTGATCAGGGGCACTCAGGTCACGGTCGCGTTGATCCTTCGCAAACTCTCGGAAGGTTTGTCGGAAGATCAACTCGTTAAGGCCTATCCGGAGCTGACGCGCGAAGACATTCGCGCCGCCATCCGTTATGCGGCCGACGTGCTAGGCAATGGCGTGAACGGGAAAGATGTTGCCGAACCGCGTGGCGGCTCGCGCAGCAAGTTGGAGCGGCTTAAAGCTGAAAGATTTGCGGAAGAGGGAAAACCGCGGCGGATCGCTTCGTCGCTGAGGGCGCTTGAGGAGTTTCGCTGGAAGCCACGCCTTAGTGCGGCGGACATCCGATGGATTGCAGAAGATGTTGACCTTGAGGACCTCTGATGCCTGTCGCGCCACTTGATAGTATCGCTTCTGGCGCGGATATCCTGCTCGACGCGAACATTCTCATTTACGCCCTGACGGAAAGCTCCGAGCAATGCCGCCGACTCTTGGGCCGTTGCGCTAGCGAAGAACTTTGCGGGGTCACCACAGTTGAAATAGTCAACGAGACTTGTCATCGCCTGATGCTTGCGGAAGCCCTGCACGCTGGTCTGATAAGTGCCGCGCAAGCGAAGCTGCTGCGAGCGAAAAGGACCGCCATTCCAAGTTTTTCTGAATACTGGACGAAGACGAAACAACTTTTCGGCCTTGGCTTCCTCGTGATCGGCCTGGAGGAGCAACGAGTGCGGCGCGCTCACGAGATGCGGAAGCGTTATGCACTTCTCACTAACGATTCTCTGATCATAGCGGCGGCCGATGAATATGGTATTCGAGGCCTTGCGAGCAACGACGCGGATTTCGACGACATTCCGTGGCTGACGGTTTACAAACCCGGCGACATACTCTGATGGAGCCTTGGTACAAAGTCGTTCAGCCGCGAGCGGAAGTGCGCGAGGGCCGTTCGTTCAACCCCGACGAATTCGCTATCGCGTTGGAGCAGGTCGTCGCCGGGACCGCGCCGGACGACTATAGGGTCCCGGCAAAGTTCTTCGCTCGCACCTGCTTCACACTGGCGTTGCGCGAGCATATGGCAATGGTGCTCCGGCGGCTTAATGGTGAAACGATTAACGCCGCGCCAGTGCTGACGCTGATTACCCAGTTCGGCGGCGGCAAAACGCATACGCTGACGGCGCTTTATCACGCGGCTAAGAATGTGCCTTCTTTGGACGCCTCGATTCAGGCGGACCTGGCCCGCGCGGTCGAAATCAACCGGCTGCCCAATTCGCGCGTCGCCGTTTTCGTCGGCAACGCGTGGGATCCGAGCGAAACGCGTGAGACGCCGTGGATCGACGTCGCCCGCCAACTAGCCGGCGACGAAGGCGTTGCCGCGCTTGGGCCCGCCGCAAAAACCACCCCGCCCGGCACCGACGCCATTGGCCGCGTGATCGACAAGGCCGGCGGCTCGGTGCTGATCCTCTTCGATGAGGTGCTGAACTATCTGAACCGCCATCGCGGCGGCGCGGAGAGCTTTTATTCGTTTATCCATAATCTCACGGTCGCGATGACCGGGGCCAAGGGCAGCGCGTGTGTGGTGAGCCTGCCGCGCAGCCAGGTCGAAATGACCCAATGGGATCGCGACTGGCAGGAACGCATCACCAAGGTTGTGAAGCGTGTCGCCAAGGACCTGCTGGTCAACGATGAAGCTGAGATTGGTGAAGTCGTGCGGCGCCGGTTGTTCGACGATTTCGGCAAGGAATCAATCCGTAAATCGGTGGCGTTGGCGTATGCGAACTGGTGTTTCGAGCATCGCGCGGAATTGCCGCCGGAATGGACGGCCGTTGATAGCGCGGTGACCGAAGCCAAGGCGCGTGATTTTCTGCGTAGCCGTTTCGAAGCGTGTTATCCATTCCATCCCGCGACCCTGACCGTATTTCAGCGCAAGTGGAGCACGCTCGCGCAGTATCAAAAGACGCGCGGAACGCTGGCGATGCTTGCGCAATGGATTTCGGTCGTGTTCGCCAATGACCATAAGGCGGCCCGTCAGGAGGCGCTGATCACACTGGGATCGGCGCCGCTTGAGATTCGCGATTTCCGTTCGGTCGTCCTCGGGCAGCTTGGCGAGCCTAATCTGGTGCATGCGGTCGAAGGCGATCTCGTCGGCGCGAACAACAAGGCGGCCGCGCTGGACGCTGATTCGAAGGGCCCGCTTAGAGGTATTCATCGGCGCGTTGGTATCGCGATTCTTTTCGAGTCGTCGGGGGGCCAGAGCGATCAACTTGCTCATAAACCGGAGTTGCGCTTCGCGCTGGGCGAACCGGCGGTAGACACTACGTCAATAGACAACGCCGCGACGGCGCTGGAATCGCGTGCCTTCTATATCCGTAGCGTCGGCGCTGACGGCTTTCGCCTCGGGCTGAAGCCGAAACTCGAGAAGGTCGTTCACGACCGGCGCGCCTCGCTCGACGGCAGTGAAATCAGGAAGGCGATGGAACGGCTGGTTGACGCGCAATTCAGAATGGGCGCCACGCTTGATCTGCAGAGGCCGTTTCCGAAAGACAGCGCCGATGTTGATGACAAGCCGCTACTCAACCTCGTGGTGGTTGATCCGGGCGAAGCATGGGACAGTGATGGGAGCCTCCGCCGGAAGCTGGCTGAATGGACGAAAGTGCGCGGCAAGTCGTCGCGGCTTTATCCGGCGTCGTTGATATGGTGCATCCGCAAGCCCGGCCGCGAACTTCGCGACCGCGTTGAAGAATTGCTGGCGTGGCAGCGGGTGCAGAAGGAAATCAGCGACGGCACGATCGGCGGCGAATTCGAAACCGCGGAACTCAGGGAAGTTGCTTCCAAATTCAAAGCGGCCGAAGAAAACGCCCGCGAGGAGGTCTGGGCGAGCTACCGATATATCGCCTTCGCCGATCCCAAAGCCGCCGACGGGCTGGGCGAGATCGATTTGGGCGCGGGACATTCGAGCGGCGCGAAATCATTGTGCGAACGTGTAATCGGTGCGCTTAAGTCGAACGCGTTGCTGAACGAGTCGCCCGGCGCTGGTTATCTGGAGCGGCGCTGGCCGGAAGCGTTCAAGGAAACCGGCGCATGGCCGTTGAAAAGCCTGCGGCAGGCCCTGCTCGACGGCTCTCTCGATCGAGTGATCAATCCCGACGAATATCTCAAGCGCAAAATTCCCGAGTTTGTGGCGAAGGGTGATTTCGGCCTCGCATCGGGTAATCAGGCCGGCGGCGGCTTCATTCGCATATGGTTCAGCGAGCCCCTGTCGAATGACGAAGTATCGTTCGACGCCGACGTGTACTTGTTAAAGCGCGACCGCGCCAAGGCCGTGCGCGACAATGTCAGTGCGACTGATGGCGTCACGCCGTCGCCCGAAGCGCCCGGCTCAGAGCAACCGCCGCCGGAAAGCAAAAGTAAGATTGACGCGCCTCCGGACGGTGACCAGCCACGAACCCGCACACTCCTGATGAGCGGCTCGATACCGCCGGAGTCGTGGAACAAAGTTGGTATCCGCCTGATTCCGAAATTAAGATCGACTGCTCCGCCGAGCCTGGGCGTGAGTTTTTCGTTGGAGATTGATGCTGTCGAAGCGGATTACTTGCTGCGGGAATTGCGGCAAGCTCTCGCCGATCTGGGTCTGGAAGGCCGGATCGAAATCCGACTGAAATAGTGTCTCGCATCAGATAGCGACAGGCTCAAGTCCTGGGCGATGAGACAGGCCTTGATG
>JBOHWM010000091.1:0-4596 GCA_050736555.1 Binataceae bacterium (SeqCode) | reverse complement strand
CGCGGCGCCACGCCAGGTTGACGGTCGCGGCCGAGGCGTAAACGATTTTTCCGAGCGCGATGCCGAGCGCCGGGTAAGCGCCTTTCAACAACGGTGCGGCGGCGTGGGCGGGAAGCGCGCACACGATCGCGTCGGCCATATACGTCCCGCCATCGTCGAGCCGCACCGTCCATACCGGAGCCACGTCCCGGCCGTTATCTTTCGCTTCGAGTGCGATAACTCGCGCCGTGTGAATCTCGCCGTCCACCCGCGCCGCCAGCTTTTCGATCAACGCTCCCATCCCGGCGCGAAAGCTCAGGAAGAGACTCCATCGTGCGCCACTGCTGCCGCGTGTTTCATCGCTGGTCTCGCGGACACGAGCGGCCGCGCGCAAACCCCGGATAAGGCTGCCATGACGCCGCTCCATTGCGACGAAGCGCGGCATCGTCGCGCGCGTGCTCAGTTGCTCCGGGTCGGCGGTATAAATTCCACCCGCCAAGGGCTGCGCGAGGCGGCGCAAAGCTTGATTGCCAAGCCGGCGCCGGACAAAGGCGGCGAGACTCTCGTCGGAGCCGTCACGGCGGCGCGGAATCAACGGTTCGAGCGCGATCCGCAGCTTGCCCCAGGGCGAAAACAGCGGACTGGCGAAGACCGGGCGCAACAAAGCGGGCGCCAGTAACGAAAACCCGTCGGGGATTTCCACCAGCCGCCCCTTCCGCACCACATACGTTTTGCGAAAGCGCTCCTGCGTCGGGACCAGTTCGCCGGTCATTCTCAACCGTTCGACCAGATTAAGCGCGGCGGGCTTTTCCGACAGAAATGAATCGGCGCCCGCTTCAATTGTAAAGCCATCGCGGCGGATCGTGTGCAAGGCGCCACCCACGCGTGCGTCCGCCTCGAACAGCGCAACGTCCAGCGCCAGTTGATGAGCGGCGGCAAGTTCCTTCAAACGATAGCCCGCCGCCAGTCCACTGATACCACCGCCGAGCACCGCCACGCGCCGCACGCTCGCTCGCCCCATCGGAATATTCGCTCAGAGGTGCGCGCGCACGAGCGCGACCATCATCGCGATAAATTGCGGATGGGCGCCGACGGTCGCGGCGCGTTCGAAGTGGACACCGGCGCCGCGTGCGATTTGCGCCGCGTCGATATCAAGGTCGTATAGCACTTCGACGTGGTCGCTCAGAAATCCAAGTGGCGCGACCGCCACTGCGCCATCGCTGACGCCGCGCAGCACTTCACCGACGTCCGGTTCGAGCCACGGCTCGCGCGGATTGCCACTGCGGCTCTGGAAGGCCAACGTGTAATCGTCGAACCCGAGTGTACGCGCGATCAGCCGTGCCGATTCGTGCAACTGGCGGACATAGGGCGCGTTGCGTGCCATCGCGAGCGGAATACTGTGCGCGGTGAAAATCAGGCGCGCGTGCTTCCGCTCAGCCGAACCGAATCGCTCCATCACCGCACGGATGCGATCGCCGGCGGCCTCGAGATACAGCGGATGGCAATGCCATGGGGGCGGATAAACGACGTCGGGAGCCTCGCCCACGCTGGCGCGCGCGGCTTCGACATTATTCTGATAACGCTCCCAACTCGCTTCGCATCGATAGGCTGACAGCACGAACCCCAGCACTCGTTGGGCGCCGTGCTCTTCCAATTCGCGCACCGCCTGCGTAAAAAAAGGCGGCGTGTTGCGCATCCCGACCGCGACAGGCACGTGGATCCCGTTGGCCGCCAGCGCCGCGCGCAAGCCGTCAGCCTGGCGCATGGTCAGTTCGTTATAGGGTGAGTGGCCGCCCAGCGCTTCGTAATGATGGACGACCTCCTCATAGCGTGCGCGCGTTACCGGCCGCCCCTCCAAGACACGGTCAAGAAAGGGACGCACTTCTTCGATTGACGACGGCCCGCCAAATCCAATCAGCATCACGCCATCGCAAGCGGGTCCCGTGCTCATCGCTGGCTCAGCTCGTGGACCGCCTCGACCAGCGCGATAACATTTTCCACTCTGGTATCGGGCAAAATACCGTGGCCGAGATTGAAAATATGACCGGGACGGCCCGCCGCGCGCGCCAGAATTTCCTGGGCGCGACGACGGATTTCGTCAGTTGCCGCGAACAGCGCCATCGGGTCCAGATTACCCTGCACCCCCACATGGTTGCCCAGCCGCGCCCACGCCTCGGCCAAATCGACGCGCCAGTCAAGCCCGATAATGTCGCCGCCCGCCTCGCGCATCAGCTCGAGCAAATTGCCGGTCACGGTGCCGAAATGGATCACCGGCACCAGCGGCCGGATCGCCGCGATCACGCTCCTGGTATGGGGTAGGACATAACGCCGGTAGTCGTCGGGGCCGAGGCTGCCGACCCAGCTATCGAATAGTTGCACCAGGTCGGCGCCCGCCACGACTTGCATCTTCAGATAATCGGTCGTGATTCCGGCCAGCATCGCCATCATGCGATGCCAGGTGGCGGGTGCGGTGTACATCAGGGTCTTGGTCGCCTGGTATTGACGCGAGGCGCCACCTTCGATCAGATAGGAAGCGAGCGTGAAAGGCGCGCCGGCAAAGCCGATCAGCGGCACGCGATTGTTCAACGCACGCCGCGTCAATCTGATCGCTTCGCCAACGAAGCTGAGCGCGTCGGCGGCTGCCACCGGAGCAATGCGGTCAAGGTCGCGCTCCGAGCGCAGCGGATGGGCGATCACCGGACCATCGCCTTTGACGTAATCGAGTCCCACTCCCATCGGCACCAGCGGCAACAGAATGTCGGCAAAGATGATGGCGGCGTCGACGCCCAGGCGCTCGACCGCGGTGACGGTGACCTCGGTCGCGAGTTCGGGCTGGCGGCACATTTCGAGAAAAGAATAACGCGCGCGCACATCGCGATATTCCTTCATGTAGCGCCCGGCCTGGCGCATCAGCCAAATCGGCGTGTACGACGCCGCTTCGAGCCGGCATGCGCGCATGATCGGATGGTCAAGCAACGCTGGATTATACGGGCGTGAAATTGGTGTGAGTACCGCCGCCGGCGCATCGTGGTTGATAACTTCAATCGGCGCTGTCTGACACTTGCGCTTAACGGTCGCCGCCGCTTGTCCGGCCACTTCCTTGATAAGATGGCCGAGCTTTGGATGGGACGGCTCAAGGTCAACCGGCAAGCCATGCTCGCGCAGTTCGCGCGAGCAGACCGGGCCGATCGACGCGACCATCACCGATTCCAGCGCCACGCGCAGCGCGTCATCGCATTTGTCGACCTCCGCCAGTTGCATCACGTTGACCACCTGCGCCGAGCTGGTGAAGAGCACGGCGCCCGCGCCGCCGTCGATGATCGTGTGCAGCGCCGCGATAATCGGCGCGCGATCTTCCGGCAGCGTCCAGCGATAGACCGGAACGCTGATAACGTGCGCGCCGCGCGCTTCGAGCCCGGCAATCAAATCACGATTGGCGACACCGTATTCCTGCACCGCGACCGTGCGGCCCGCCAGCTCGAGATTGGCGCTCAGCGCGTTGAGGATCTCGCGCCAGGTGTTGGGTTCGGGCGCGGTCATTGATGGCGTCAGGCCAAGTTCGCGCAAGGCGGCGGCCGGTTTGGGCCCGCGTGCGACAGTGACGGTTTTGGCCAGGGCGGCGGCGAGTTCGTCTCGTGCAAAGCGCGTTTCCATCACGCGCATCAGTTCGCGCAATCCAATCCCAGTGGTGAGAATGACCACGCCGACAGTGCCGCTCATCAGGCGTGGCGCGAATTCTAGCGCGGCATGATTATCCAGTAGCGGCACTTCGCGCAGCGCCGGCGCAATGATGGCCTCGCCGCCGAAGCGTTCGATCAGCGCGCGTGTCTCATCCGCCATCCGGCTCTCGAAGGCGACCACGCGTATGCCGTTGAAATTATTCGCGCCGCTCGATCCGTGTCTCGTCATTCGAGTTAATCGCTATCCTTTGGCGCGGTTCGCTACCGTCGTACCATCGCACTTCTTGGATTACCAAGTCATGCGGAGGCTCGACGCACAGTATAAACCATCCGGGGATTGCGGCGGATAGTCCTGTCGCTTCACTCAAATCATACGCACGTCGCAGATTCCTTACTTGTGGGCGCAGCTCGCGGACTCGCCTTCTCGGCTCCGCTTCGCTCCGCCCGGTGTGCCGCGCTTTTGCCACGATGGCGCCGGGCGTGTTAGGTCTGCGGACGGAGGTACTCCACAGCAATGGCTGAACCGGTATTGCTGCTCGACAAGCGCGACGGCCTCGCCACAGTGACGCTCAACCGTCCGGAAAAGCTCAACGCGCTCAACCGTGAGTTGCGCGCCGAGTTCTGCCGCGTGATGCGGGAATTGCGCACGCAGCCGGAAATCACCGCGGTGATTATCACCGGCGCGGGACGCGCCTTTTGTACGGGCCTTGACCTCAAGGAGCTCGGTTCAAGCGACAGCGCTATCCGCGAGACCGGTAACGTCACCTTCGTTTCGGTGGTCGAAAATATGACGGTGCCGGTGATTGCCGCGGTCAACGGCTTCGCGATCACCGGCGGTTTCGAACTGGCGCTGACGTGCGACATGATTATCGCGGCGGAGGATGCGCAATTTGCCGATACGCACGCGCGAGTGGGCGTGATGCCGGGTGGCGGGATG
>JBOHWM010000090.1:0-6577 GCA_050736555.1 Binataceae bacterium (SeqCode) | reverse complement strand
TTATCAGGCTTTGGACTGGCCACTTAAAATGTGACGACTACCTTGAGCGCTTCAGGCTTTTGGGCTTGTGTGTACGCGGCTCCGATTTCATCCAGCGGGAAACGATGCGTGACGAGTTGGCGGGCGCTGATGATGCCGGCCCGCACCAGGCCAAGCGCCTCACGAGTATCCTCCGGTCCGCATGAATAACTCGGTACCAGCCGTGTTTCGTTGAAATAGAGATCGTGAGGATTGAGCGTGAGCTCATCTTCGGGCGGAGTGGCGGTGAATTGCACCACGGTCGCCCCTTTACCGGCGGCGGCGATACCGGCTTTGAGCGCGGTGCTGGTGCCGGGCCCGACGATGACCACGTCGGCCATCGCGCCATGGGTAACTTCCCGCACCTGGCTCGCGAGATCAACACCGGCAACGGCCAGACCGAAGTCCGCTCCCAGCTCAACCGCGCGGTCGGCACGGCGCTTAAGCAGGTCGGCGCCAATTATCATCGAGGCGCCAAGATGACGCGCAATCACCACGTGCATCATGCCCATGATGCCCAAACCGATCACGAGGATCGATTCGCCCGCCGCGAGGCCAGAGCGCCGCAGTGACTTGAATACGCAAGCAGCGGGCTCGATTAGCACGCCATTCATGTCGTCGATGGCGTCCGGCAACTTAAGCGTATCGCGCTGATTGGCGGCGTCCACCAGGAAATATTCCGCCATTCCGCCCGGTGTGATTTTGGTGGCGCGCCAGGTAGCGCATTGCACGTAATGGCCGCGGCGGCATAAAGCGCATTCGAAGCAGGGCGCATGATGATGGACGAAGACGCGTTCACCAGGTACAAAGCCGCGTACCGCTTCACCCACTGCTTCGACCACACCAACCGGTTCGTGGCCGAGCACCAACGGCGCCTTGCGGCGGATGTACCAGGGCATGATATCGCCGGAGCAGATGCCACAGGCGCTGGCGCGGATCAGAAGGTCATTAGGGCCGGGTTGAGGACGCGGGGCGTCCTCGACGCGGATATCACCGAAATCGTAAAGCCGTGCGACACGCATGTTGGTGAAACTTTGTGGCCCGCCGCCCCACTTGTCAACCTTTTGAGCGGTACCATCAAGCAACTGATGCGAGCCAGGAATTCACGTGGTAGGCTCTTCTCCATGCCGCGTCCGGAATGTCCGCCGATAGCCGCCGACGTCATCATCGAAATTGGCGATCGTATCGTTTTGATCGAGCGCAAGAATTTTCCGCACGGATGGGCGATTCCGGGCGGATTCGTCGATTATGGCGAAACCGTTGAGCACGCGGCGGTACGCGAGGCACTCGAAGAGACTTCATTGGAAGTGGAAATCCGCACGATGCTGGGCGTTTACTCACGCCCAGACCGCGATCCCCGCGGCCAGACAGTGACGGTGGTGTATGTGGCGCGTGCCAGCGGCGTCCCGCGTGGTTGTGATGACGCGAAGAGCGCCGCGCTGTTTTCACCGCGGGAGCCGCCGCAGCCGCTGGCATTCGATCATGCCGAGATTCTCGCCGACTATCGGCGCCTGCTCGAAACCGGCGCGTATCCCGCGCCGTGGCTTAAATAACAAAGGCGAATTTCTCAGCGAGGATGCGGAATGAAAGCGGCGTCGGGATCGGCGGCGGCGGTGATTTCCAGCTCATTCGCCATGATCAGCAGGTCGTGCTTATGGCCGTAGCGGTCCTTCACGTGATTACGCAAAGTCGCCTCCGGATGAAAGCCGAGCAACTCAAAAACCCGTATGGCACCGCGCTGATCGGTCATCATCTGTGCGACGATTTTTTCCAGCCGCTGATGCACCGCGAGGGCGAAGATCGTCTCCGCCAAAACGTGTCCGAGTCCCTGGCGGCGAGTGGCGGGATCGGCAACGATGCGGATTTCGCCGACATGCCGCGCCCATCCCTGTGCCTCGCGGCTTAGTACCGCGGTGCCGACGATGCGATCGGCGGCTTCGGCCACAATGACGGTTTCAGTGGCCGGGTCGAGCCGGTCGAGCCACATTTCTATCTCTTGCCGATCGATCACGTCTTCTTTCAAGAAGGCACGATCGTCTTCGGGCACGCGCTCAAAAAAATTACAGATTTCCTCGCGATCATCGTCGAGCAGAGGCCGAATGGCGACCGGCGTGCCGTCGCGCAGGCTGACCGTTTTCGGATACGCCGAACGCAGATAGCCGGAAAGCGTCTCTAGCGCCATCGTACGCACCTCCTGAGTGAGTCACCCCGCTCCGCCTTTTCCCTACGCGGACCTGCCGCCGTTAGTCAAGTGCGCGGCATTAGACGTAGCGAGCGCACCAGCGGAGCCGAAGGCGAAGCGAGCGGGCGAGTCTTGATTTTGGCCGCCGACTCGCGGACTCATCCGCCCCACCGAGCTGCGTTTAGAATTACGAGTCTGCGACGTGCGTTCAGGACTAGACGGAGCGTAGCGGAGTCGAGCTAAGGAGTCTGCGACGTGCGTTCAGAATCGGTGAAACGGCAGGCCAATGACGGTCGCCATTGACGTCATGGTTACCCCTGCATCGAGTGGCTGTGGTATTTGCCTTAGACAGACGGACGCGCATCAGGTGCGCATCCCGCAACGATTCCGGCGTCACGACCGGATGAAGCGCCGGCGCGAACGCTCGAAGGAGCATCACGATGTCAGACTATCGTTTAATTTCGGCCGATTCACATTTCGTCGAACCGCCCGGGATGTGGGCGGAACGGATCGATCGGAAATTCCGCGAACATGCGCCCCACACGGTGCGCGGTCTCAACGGCAGAGAGGGTGAGTTCTTCGTCTGTGGGAATATCAATCCGATGTCGGTAGCGGGATTTTTCGGCGCCGGCGTGCCGTCCAATGAATTGCCCGAGCATAACAAGAAGGGCTTCGATCAGGCGCCCGCCAGCGTCTGGGATCCCGGCGCGCGCATAAAGGATCAGGATCTCGACGGTGTGGGGGCCGAGGTCATTTACACCTCGATGGGCATGCCGCTGTTCGGCCTTGATGATGCCGAGCTACGCGCGGCCTGCTTCAGTGCGTTCAACGATTGGGCGTCGGAATATTGCAGCTATGACCTCAAGCGGCTGATTCCGCTCGGATTAATCACGCTGGAGGATATTCCGGCAGCCGTGGCGGAACTCCACCGCATCGCCAAAAAAGGCATGAAGGGCGCGATGATTTGGGCGGAAGCGCCGGATGAACGGCCCTACAGCCATCCGGATTATGAGCCGTTCTGGGCGGCCGCGCAGGACTTGAATATGCCGCTTTCGCTGCATATTCTCACCGCGCGCCGAGGCACCGGCGCCAATCCGACCGGTGGCAATTTCCTGCTACAATTAGCTAACTTGCATCATCAGATCGAACGCAGCATTTCGGTGCTGGTTTTCGGCGGCGTACTGGAGAAATTCCCGCGCCTCACCATCGTTTCGGCGGAAAATGACGTGGGCTGGATGCCATATTTCATGTACCGGCTCGACACCGTACAGCACCGGCTCGGCGCACTGGGCGGACTGAAGCTTTCGATGCGAGCGAGCGACTATATCAAGCGCCAGGTTTATGCGACCTTCATCGCCGACCCTGTGTTTGTGGATTCGCTTCATCGTTATGGCCCCGACCATGTGATGTGGTCGTCGGACTATCCGCATACGGCGGCAACCTTTCCGCGCTCGCGGCAGATCGTGGAAAAGCGTTTCGGTACGCTCGCGGAGGAGCAACGGCGCAAAATTGTGCATGATACCGCGGCGCGGGTGTATGGATTGGACTGAAATCCGCAACTTCGACTGTTTTTGGACGCCGCTCGCGGACTCGCCTGCTCGCTACGCCTAGGGCTCCGCTAGGGAGCCTCCGCACAAGCTCCCTTGTCATTCTGAACGGAGTCTGAGAAGTGAAGAATCTCGGGAAAAAAGAATCGGAAAACACAGAATAATCCGGGGGTTCTTCGTTGCGCTCAGAATGACAGAACCACACTTGTGCGGAGGTTCCCTAGAGCAGCGGTTTAACCGCGAGGTTGGTTGCGCTAAAAAAGGTCTGCTGGTGAACCGATACGTTACGCCCGCATCCTGTGCCCGGGCATGCCGGTAGGCCAACTACTTTGAGGTGAGGAGCTTGCATTTGAGATGAGACGAGTCAGCGCGGCTTTGTTCCTGTCGGTCCTGTTGGGTTGTGGCTTGGTTGTCCAGGCCCAAGCGGTACAAAATACGCGAACCTCTCGAGGTCCCAACACCGTGCTAGTGCTGATCGATATGCAGCGCAGCTTCCTTACGCCGGACGGGCGCGAGCCGGTCGCCAAAGGCCAAATGCAGCCGACCATCGCGGCTGTCAACCGGATGATCAAAGAAATGCGGGCGAAGGCACTACCGGTCGCCTATGTACGCGACGATTTCAGCCAGTTCGGGTTCCTGGGTGGGGTCGAGCGCAATTGGGCCGCGATGCGCTACGAGGCGGGCGAAGCATTGGTGCCGACCATGGATATGTGGGACGGTCCGTATTTCACCAAGGCCGTGTCGAACGCCTTCATGAATATGCAATTCGAGGACTGGCTCGAGCAGCAGAACACCGGGCATCTGGCGATCGCCGGCGTGATGTTGGGGAATTCGGTTTTGGCCACGACGAGGGCGGCGCTTTCGCGCGGCTATAAGGTGACGGTTATCAGCGATGCGGTGGCGGCTCGGAGTGACGCCGCACGCGACGCGGAATTGCGGAAGCTCAAGCAACTCGGCGCCGGGATTGAAACCAGCGAACAGTTCGTCAGCACGCTTCAATGGAAAGGTCAGCCGACGCCGCCCTTGGCGTGGGAGCCGCCGCCGGGAGCGCCTCCGCATCCACCCGAGTGACTGCCGCAGCAGCCGGTGGCTCCAAGTTTGTGAATAACCCGAAGTAAAAAAGACAGAAGGCGTCGCCGCGTCAGCGGCGCCGCCTTCCCTACCACGCCAGCGACAGGAATCGCAGAATTAGCGCAGTTTCGTGAGGACGCGCTCAATCCGGTCGAACGCCTGATGGAGATTGTCAGTTGACGTGGCATAAGAGAGCCGCACGTGATGGGGTGCGCCGAAATCATTGCCGCCCACCGTCGCCACATGCGCCTCATTGAGCATCAGCTCGGCAAATGAATCACCGTCGCTGATAGTGCGGCCATTGAGACTTGTTCCCAGCAGCTCACTGATATTGGGAAAGGCGTAAAAGGCGCCCTGCGGCACATTAGGCAGTTTGATTCCTGGCAGCTTGCGCATGCGCTCGACCACCAACTCGCGGCGTTTGCGAAACTCCTCGACCATCCGGGCGAGTTCGTCCTGCGGACCGGTGAGCGCTTCAACCGCGGCGGCCTGCGTGATCGAATTGGGGTTGCCGCTATTTTGGCTCTGCAGGCGGGCGGCCGCGCCGATAACTTCGCGTGGTCCGGCGGCGAAGCCGATCCTCCATCCCGTCATCGCGTACGATTTGGACAACGAATTGAAAACCACTGCGCGTGATTTCAGGCGTGGCTCGAGAGAGAGAATGTGCGGCACCGGACCGTCATAAACGATGTGCTCATAAACGTCGTCCGAGAGCACCCATAGCTGCGAGTCGAGCAGAATACTCGCCAATTCGGATAAATGACTGGGGGAGTAGGCGGCTCCGGTGGGATTGGAAGGCGACACCAGGATAATCCCTCGCGTGTGGGGTCCGATAGCCTCGCGCAGCCGCTGCGGAGTTAGCACGAAGCCGTTTTCTTCGGGGCATTCGACGAATTTTGGCGTGGCGCCGCTCAGCGTCACCATTGCCGCGAAGCTGACCCAGGCGGGGGTCGGAATAATAACCTCGTCACCTTCGTCGAAGATCGCGTTGATTATGTTGGCCTCGGCCTGCTTAGCGCCGGCCGTTGCGATTATCTCGGCGACGTCATAGTCGAGCTGATTGTCGCGCTTGAGCTTTAGTTGGATAGCCCTTTTGAGCTCGACGACACCGCTCACCGGAGTGTACTTGGTCTTACCCTCCGCAAGCGCGCGACGTGCGGCGGCCTTGATGCGTTCGGGGGTATCGAAATCCGGTTCACCCGCCGCCAGCGGTATCACGTCAATTCCCGCCGCGCGCATTTCGGTGGCGCGTGCGTCGGCCGCCAAAGTGGCGGAATGTTTAAGCAAGGCTATCCTGCGATTGAGCTTAATCATCTAAGATTCGGATCCCTGTAAATGCTTTGCGCAATCAGCGCAGCCCGATTTTACCGGTCACCGGCCGTTTAAGAAATCGTTGATTGCGGTTTCCGTTGCGCCTCGCACAGCGTCAGTCGAGCTTGAGCTTCTGACGCAGCCGGTTCATCACCGATTCGGGCACCAGTTCGGGTAGTCGTTTGCCATAACTGGCAACTTCCTTGATCAGCCGCGAGGCGGTGAAGAATAGCTTGGGATTGGCGAACAGGAAGATAGTTTCGATGTTGCCCTTCATCTGCTTGTTCATGTGCGCCATCTGCGCTTCGTAATCGAAGTCGGTGACGGCGCGCAGACTGCGGATGATGGCATTGGCGCCGATCCGTTCAGCGTAATCAACCGACAGTCCACTGAACTTGTCCACCCGCGCCCGCGGTTCGAGATCGCGGATACTGTCGCGGATCATTTC
>JBOHWM010000089.1:0-5109 GCA_050736555.1 Binataceae bacterium (SeqCode) | reverse complement strand
GGTCACGAGCGTGCTCGCCATGCGCGAAGGGACGAGCCTTAATCCTTACGAGATGGCGCTATAATAACCGGTAGCCTTTGGGCGATACTAATGAGCACGGTTACCTTTATTGTGCAGAGCCGGTCGGCGCGCGAGACCAAAGCGTGGGGCCGGCGGCTCGCCTCGATGCTGGAAGGGGGGGAGTTGCTTGGCCTTTCCGGTGAATTGGGAGCGGGCAAGACCTGCTTCATCAAGGGGCTCGCGCGTGGCTTGAATCTTCCCGAGGAGCAAATCCTCAGTCCTACCTTCACGATGATCCAGGAGCATCGTGGACGCGTGCCGCTGTATCACATCGATCTTTACCGGCTTGAAACCGTTGCCCTCGACGACATGGGCTTGCGCGAATACTTGTTCTCGGACGCGGTGGCCGCGGTCGAATGGTTTGAGCGGCTGCGCGAGGCCCAGGAGTTGGACCGGCTTGCGATTCGAATCAGCTATTCGGCGGCGCAAAGCCGCGAAATCGAATTCTCCGCCAGCGACGAACGTTATAGTTCGATCATCGAGAAGCTCAGAGCGCGCTTCGCCTAAGGGGGCGTTGGCGATGATCACGATACAATGGGACGCGCACTTTTTGTGTCATCCGGAGCGAAGCGAAGCGCACTCGAGGGATCCACGCGCAGCGATGGGTTTTGTTTTTCCGGAAGAAAGATGATCGCTCCGCCTAGATTCTCGCCCCGGCAGCTTTCGCTTCGAAATGACAAGGAGAACTACGCGAAGCTTCATTGAATCTTCAGATTTGACGTCCGTATTCGTCAGTCAACGCGCCTTCTGGCGGCACAGAATCGCCGCTTACACCCCTCGTATTTCTGAAGGATTTGTCCTTGTTTTCCACTGTGGCTCAGCTTCGACCCTGCTATGGTTAAGGCACGAAGTTGCGCGCATAATAGGCGTTTACGCTTGGAATGAGAGTCGGCGGCCAGTGGCGATCATAGTTCAAAAGTACGGCGGTACCTCGGTAGGTTCTATCGAACGTATCAAGGCGGTGGCGGATCGCGTAGCGCGAGCACGTGCCGCGGGCGACCGGATGGTTGTTGTGGTGTCCGCCATGGCGGGTGAAACCGACCGCTTGTTCAAGCTTGCCGAGGGACTGAGCGATACGCCCCATCCGCGCGAGACCGATGTTCTGGTAGCGACCGGAGAGCAAGTTTCGGCGGCACTTCTGGCGATTCGCTTGCATGCAATGGGCCAACCCACGGTGTCGTTTCTCGCTCATCAGTTGCGCCTCGAGACCGATTCCAATCATGGCGCCGCACGCATCAAGTCGGTTCGATGTGAGCGGGTGACGGAGGCGTTGGAACGCGGCAATATCGTGGTCGTCGCGGGCTATCAGGGAGTTGACGCCAACGGTGACATCACCACGCTCGGACGTGGTGCCTCGGACCTGACGGCGGTGGCTTTGGCGGCGGCTCTAAAGGCCTCCGCGTGTGAGATTTACACCGACGTCGATGGAGTTTATACGGCCGATCCGAATATCTGCCCGCGCGCGCGGCGCCTGGATCGAATCTCTTACGATGAGATGCTGGAAATGGCGGCGTTGGGTGCGAAGGTGTTACAACTTCGGTCGGTCGAATTGGCGCGGCTCTACAATGTCCCGTTGCTGGTGCGCAGCAGTTTTGCGGAAGCTTCGCATGGCACCTGGGTCGGCTGGGAGGACACGGCGATGGAAAATGTGCTGGTCTCGGGTGTAACGCTCGATCAGAACCAGAGCAAGATTACGATTGCGGGCGTCGAGGATAGTCCCGGACTGGCGGCGCGAATTTTCGGCCCCATCGCGGAGGCCGGTATCGTGGTCGATATGATCATCCAGAATGCCGCCGCCGACAAACGTACCGATATGACCTTCACGGTTGCACGCTCCGACCTGCGCCGTGCCCTCGAACTGGTGCGGACGGTGGCGGGCGAAATCGGCGCCGCCGGCGTGCGTTTCGAGGAGCAGGTTGCCAAAGTCTCGATTGTCGGCGTCGGCATGCGCACGCATGCGGGCGTCGCCGCTCACATGTTCCGCGTGCTTGCCGCTGAACGCGTCAATATACAGATGATCGCGACCTCCGAAATCAAAGTTTCGGTGGTGGTCAACGCGAAGTACGGCGAGCTCGCGATGCGCGCGCTGCATGACGCATTTCTCGGCGACGATTCCCCCCTGCCGGCGGAGACGGCATAGTTCAATGGCGGTTGTGAAAAAAGTTCAGATCTACGACACCACTTTACGTGACGGATGTCAGTCGGAAGACGTTTCGCTAACGATTGAGGACAAGCTCGAAATTGCCAGCCATCTCGACGACCTCGGCATCCATTACCTGGAGGGCGGCTGGCCCGGTTCGAACGAACGCGACGCCGCGTTTTTTAAAGAAGTGAAGCGGCTCAAGCTCCGCCACGCGCGCGTGGCCGCCTTTGGCTCAACGCGGCGGGCGGACGTGCGAGCTTCGGCCGATCGCAATTTGCAACTGATGCTCCGCGCCGAGACGCCGGTCGCGACGGTGGTGGGGAAGACCTGGGACCTGCATGTGCGCGAGGCCTTGCGGATTTCCTTGCAGGCCAATCTGGAAATCCTGAATGACACCGTCGCGTATTTGAAAAAACACTTCGATGAAGTGATCTTCGACGCCGAGCATTTCTTCGACGGCTACGCCAATAATCCCGATTTCGCCTTGGCCTGTCTCAAGGCCGTGGCTGAAGCGGGCGTTGACCTGATTGCGCTATGCGACACCAACGGTGGCCGCCTGCCGTTTGAAATCGAGCAGGGCGTCAAAACGGCCTGCGGAGCGGTCGCCTGCGGAATTGGCATTCATTGTCATAATGATTCCGAAGTCGCCGTCGCCAACACGATCGCGGCGGTGCAAAGCGGTGCGACGCACGTGCAGGGGACGATCAACGGACTCGGCGAGCGTTGCGGGAATGCGAACCTGGTCTCGATTATTCCGGACCTGCAACTCAAGCTGGGTTACCAATGCGTGCCCGCCGCGAAGCTCCAGAACATCAATGAAATTTCGCGGCTGGTGTACGAGTTGGCCAACATTTCGCCCAACCCGCGCCAACCGTACGTGGGCCGCAGCGCATTCGCGCATAAGGCTGGTCTGCACGTCTCCGGAATTCAGCGCAACGTGCACACCTACGAGCACGTCGATCCGAAGGTGGTCGGCAATGATCGCCGGGTCTTGCTGTCGGAGCTGTCCGGACGTGCCAATATTCTATACAAGATGCGCGAGTTCGGACTGCCATCCGAATTGAGCAATGAGCAAATTGGGCAATTGCTCGAGGAGCTTAAGCGGCTGGAAAGCCTGGGCTACACCTTTGATGGCGCCGACGCGTCATTCGAGTTGCTGATGTTACGGACGCTCGGTGTGGCGCGCGATCACTTCAGCTTTGTCAGCTTCCGGGTGTTTGACGACAAATGGCACGAAGATCAGGCGCCGCTCAGCGAAGCGGTGGTGGTTATTGAGGGTCCGGACGGACAACGCACGCGCAATTCCGCCATCGGCAATGGTCCGGTCAATGCGCTTGACGCGGCTTTGCGCGCCGCCCTGGTGCCGTACTATCCGGCTTTGGACAGTATGCAACTGGTCGATTACAAAGTGCGCGTGCTCGACAACGGTGTCGGAACCGGAGCGCGCGTGCGAGTGCTGATCGAATCCACCGACGGCCAACGCCGATGGGGCACGGTTGGGCTTTCCGCCAATGTGGTTGAGGCCAGTTGGCAAGCGTTGCTGGATTCAGTTGAATTCAAGCTGCATAAGGACAACGCCAAGCCGCGTCCGCGCGCGGTGAACGGCAACGGCGCGGCTCCCGGCAAGCGTGCTAGAGGCGGAGGAAGCGTAGCGCTATCGTCCAAAGGCTAGCGGTAATCCGCGGAGGAAGCGGCCATGGGTTTTATTCAAACGATGCGCGAGGATATCCAAGCGGTGTTCGAGCGCGACCCGGCGGCGCGCACGACGCTCGAAGTTGTACTTGCCTATCCAGGACTGCATGCAATCTGGTTGCATCGCGCGACACATTGGCTTTGGAATCACGACCTTAAACTGCTCGGCCGTTTGTTAAGCGAGCTGTCACGCGGGTTTACTGGCATTGAAATCCATCCCGGCGCGAAGATCGGACGGCGTCTCTTTATCGATCACGGGATGGGCGTGGTAATCGGTGAGACCGCCGAAATTGGCAACGATGTCCTGATCTACCAGGGTGTCACGCTTGGTGGTACCAGCCTGCGCAAAGAAAAACGCCATCCCACGATCGAAGATCACGTGATGATTAGCGCGGGGGCGGCGGTAATCGGCCCAGTGCGGATCGGACAGGGCAGCCGTATCGGCGCTGGTGCCGTGGTAGTTTCGTCAGCGCCGCCATACTCGACCATCGTTGGGATTCCCGGCAAGGTGATAGAAGGTGAAAGCACCAGCCAGGACGTCGCGGGACTCGATCACGCACATCTGCCCGACCCGGTTGCGCGCGCGATGGGCAAACTGGTTGACCAGATCAATCAACTCGGTAGCCGGTTGACGGAAATCGAAGAGCGCCAGGATTGTCTCGAAGACAAAATGGTTGTGCCGGAGCATGCGAACGGCGCCGTCACCAAGGATCCCTAGACCCGTCAGTAATTCGTAACCTAAGCAACCTTTGGCGTTGGTCAGACTGACCCTCCGGGCGTTACATAAGATTTCTCGGAAGGTCGCCGAACGAACCGATAAGTACTGAGAGTGTTGTATACCTAAAACTTGCCTAGACATTCCATGTAGTTGTCTGTCGTTTTGACGGTCGTAGCTCGCGGCCCATCGACGCCCATTTCCTCATCGGAGCGGACCTGAGTACCCGCTTCCAGATCTTCGAAGCCGGACTCCAATACGCTGACCATTCCATACACAGGCTGAAAAAGCCGGTTCCGTGAGATCAAATCGAGGATCGCCCGTCTTTTACCCTATGAATCGGTAAGCTAAATTATTAACTTCGAGTCGTCCGATTATATGAGCATCTATTTGGACCATAATGCCGGTTCTCCGCTGCGGCCGGGCGTGCACGAGGCGTTGTTCAGCCTGAACGAGCACGGCAATCCAGCCTCGGTTCATCGAGCCGGCCAGCGTGCCC
>JBOHWM010000088.1:0-2499 GCA_050736555.1 Binataceae bacterium (SeqCode) | reverse complement strand
GGAGAGAAGATTGAGGAAAGAAGTCATCCTTTCACGCAGGGTGTTGAGCAATCGAGCAACAACGATAATTTTCAGGTTTTCTCAACACCCTGCCAGGAATCCGAGTCGCGGAGCAGTAGCCATGGCGAACAAACCATTTCCGGTGTTTGACACTGATTCCCACGTGGTCGAACCGCCGGAGTTGTGGAGTAAATATCTGGACCCCGAATATCGCACTCTGGGCAAGCACGCCCTATGGCGCGAAGAGGGCAAGCTTGGCTCCTATCTTAAAGTCAACGGCAAGGTCTTCCGCGACACCGTCAATTCGAACATCCCGCGTCACGCCATTTGGCATCCGGGCATGACCTGGGACAAGGTCGGCGAGCTTGATCCGGCCGTCCGACACAAGATGACCGAGGGCGCCTCCGACCCGCGGGCAAGGCTCAAGGATATGGACGCGATGGGCGTTGACCAGGCGTTCCTTTACCCGACCTGGTTCGCGGAAGGTTTTCATCTGGTTGAAGACCCGGATGTGGCGTACGCGCTCGCGCGCGCCTACAACGATTGGGTTGCGGATTTCTGTAAGGCCGCGCCACGGCGTCTCTATGCGGCGGCGATGTTGCCATTGCAGAGCATGGACTACACTGTCGAGGAGTTGCATCGGGTCGCCAAGCAACCATGTTTTCGCGGCGCGTTCATCCGTCCGATGTTCGTCGAAGGCCGCTATTTCACTCATCCGTACTACGAGCCGTTATGGGCCGAACTTGAACAGACCGGGATTACCGCGGTAGTCCATCCCACCGCCGGCTTATGGAATCCCGAATGGACATCACATGGTCCGTTCATGGAGAAGGTGAAAAACCGCCTCAACGAGCATACGATGATTCCTTCGGCCGGAGGCGGACCCTTTGCCGGAGGAGGCACCGGTCGCGGCTTCGCGTTTTCAGCATCTCCACCGCTCGGTCATCCGGTCGCGCCGATCCTGTCCTACTGGCTCGATAATCACATGTTCGTCGCCGCCACTTTGATCGGTTTCACCGTGATGCAGCGTTATCCGAAGATGAAAGTGGTGGTTGCACACGGCAAAGCCTCGTGGATGGAAGAAGTGCTTGAAAAAATGGAAGCTTCGACGCGCACCATCCCGCTTCTCCATCATTATCCAGTCCGTACGGACACCGAGGAAATGTGGGAGGAAGGCAGCGTGATGCTCGGCTTTGACGCCGAGGAACGGCTAATTCAAAAACTGCCGGATAATTTCGCCGAAAAGGTCGTTTGGGGTTCGCGCTACCCGCATCAGGACACCACCAGCGCATGGGAAGCGATCGCGATGCTGAGCCGGGCCCATGTCGCCGAATCCACATTGGCGCGCATGTTGGGCAAAAACGGCGCGGAACAATTCGGCATCGAGTTGGCCACGACGCAATAGGTACACGCGCCCGTCCAAAGTCCCGCGCGTCGCGGCGGTCGCCGTTCCATCGGGAGGCCATCGTGACGTGATACCGCGGCGGTTGTCACTACTTGCGAAGCCGCCGCGTGGAGGCGTCGCGATGGCGCACAATCCTGAAATCGGCTTGTTCGAGGCGTTATATTCGGCGCGCGCGATGCGCCGCTTTCGTCCCGATGCGGTATCCGATGAAATTCTCGAACGCATTCTCGACGCCGCTGTGCGCGCGCCGTCGGGCGGCAACCGCCAGGAGTGGCGTTTCGTCGTCATCACCGACGCAATCCAGCGCGCCAAAATCGCCGCTATCTATGAGAAGGCGGCCACGACCGTAATGGCCTTTTATGCACAACGCCCCCGTCCCGCTCACATGAGCGAGGAACAGTATCGGCGCCTCATGGATGCTGGTGTCCATTTGCATCATCACATGGCCGAAGCACCGGTCCTGCTTCTGCTGTGTGGACAAAAGGAAACGCTGAAATGGCCCGCCGCCGCCGATGCTCTCGACAAAAGCGCGGTAATCAATCAGATCGAGCGCACTCGTGCCGCCAGCATCTATCCCGCGATGCAAAATATCATATTGGCGTGTCGCGCATTCGGTCTGGGCACGCTGCCGACTACCAATCACCTGCTTTACGAAAAGGAAATCAGGGACGTTCTCGGATTGCCGTCAGACGTTGACACCTACGCCTTGATGCCGATTGGTTACCCGCGCGGCAGATTCGGTCCGTTAAGCCGCCGGCCAGTCGCCGAAGTGACGTTTCGCGATCATTGGGGCATGCCGTGGGGTAAACAGCCGGAATAATGGTGTTGCGCGATTGATGGTATCGTGGGGCGCTTCACGCCGGCACGCATCTTCTGGCCGCTACGGCGTCGGGCCTATTCCAATCCGGTTGCGCAAAGCAGAACCGATGCTGGAGGCGCAACGTCCCAAATGGTATAGCCGTTTCGCTTTAGGCGCCTGCCGGATAAAATCAAGCCACCGATGAAGGCGTGTGCGCGATCAGTCGGATGGGTTGCCAGCAGGCTATTGATAAATCACAGCCTGCACACTCTCTCTTGTGGCTCCCGCGAGAGAG
>JBOHWM010000087.1:0-3652 GCA_050736555.1 Binataceae bacterium (SeqCode) | reverse complement strand
GGGTTGCAGCCCCTGCCGATGCCGAGGACCGCAGCCTCAGCCGCTAACATGTGCGTCATCTGGCCGCGCGCGCGGGCGATTCGCGAGCGGACCGTTCCGACTGGACAGTCCATGATTTTGGCGATCTCCTGATATGACATTCCCTCGACCACGCACATCAACAGGGCGCCGCGCATTTCATCGGGCAACTTGTCGAGCGCCGCTCTGATGGCTGGACGTGAAAGCCGCGCAATTGTCGCGCGCTCGAGGCTCAGCGCGACCTCGGATGCTGGCCGTTCCTCAAGACCGCCTTCGAGAACCTTAAGCTCGGAGCGTTCGCGCCGCCGCAGGGAAATGAACCGGTGGTAAAGGATCCGCATCAACCAGGCCTTGGCCGCAGCGAGGCTTCGCAGGTCGTCAGGGTGAGCAAGGGCGGATGTATACGTGTCCTGGACGAGATCCTCGGCCGCGTCTGCGTCACGCGTAAGTCGGAAGGCCGCGTTGTAAAGCGACGACAGCAGTCCCACTGCAATCGACCTGAACTCATCGCTATGCATGCCGCGTGTCCAGATTTCCTCTCCGCCGGGTCTCGGCCGGCCACAAGATTTTGCCCCTACCTGATGCACGCCGCGATTCAGGGCCGTTCCCATTTCTCCTATTCCTACAGGCGCACAAGCCAGGGAAAAAGTTCCCTTCAGGCGGCCTGCCGCGCCGTAACGCCAATCGATCTCGCGGGACATTATGGACACGCGACACACGATGGCGCGTTCATTTCTCGGGAGACAGACTCGATGGTCGAACTGGTGAAGCGCTGGGTTGTTAGCGGCCAGAGCGTTGCCGAATCGCTCGACTGGCTGGCACCGCCCCTGGTGCGGCTCGATTTCGGCTACTTTTAGACCGAAACCGGTTGGGCCAAGATCCACAACCTCGACGCATTCGCCCAGCGGTTCGTCGGCTGGGGCATTCCGCAGCCGTAGTTGAGCGCGGTGCTATCGGGCTATACCGAATGGCTTGGAGGCATTTTGATCATGCTCGACCTGTTCACCCGATTGGTGTCGATCGCCATGATGTTCAACACGCTTGGCCATCCTGAAGGTCAAAATCAAGGAGGTGGCCGGGATCGACGATTTTATAGAAATCGCTTGGCGCCGGATGCATCGTCCGACACGCCGGGCTTTTCTTTCAGCATGAAGCGAACAACAGCCGAAGAATGGTTTGCTGAAAAGCTGATGGCTGTCAAACCACCTTGCGCTAACCTTGAAATGGGGAAAAGTCCTTTGTTTGCTTGGTTGCGGGGAGAGGATTTGAACCTCTGACCTCCGGGTTATGAGCCCGGCGAGCTACCAGACTGCTCCACCCCGCGCCGAGATAGTATCCGTCCGAGTCGCGGCGGGTCAACCTGACCTTGGAAATCGACTCAAAGTCGCCATATCTAGGTGACAACTAACCTTCGTGCGTAAGTGGGAGATCGAGAGAAGGACTCTATTGCTAACGCAATCCTGGGGGTCGAGTCCACGAGCCTTCACCCAGCGTCACACTCGCCTGCGCTATCTCTGAACGCACCTCGTGGACTCGTTTGCTCGGTTTGATTACGTTTCGCCTGATGCGCTCCGCTTCGCCAGTGCTGGTCTAGGCGGGGACGATCCGGATATTGCAATCGCGATGGACTTTGCCGAAATCGATCACTTCCTTTTCAACCGGGCTGGGATTCGGCTGCGCCTCGCCCAACATCAGGCGCTTAGCCACTCCCGGTTCGACGCCATCAGCTTCAACTGAAAGGTTGTGATCGTCGCACATGATAAATGCCATTTATGAACCGCTCCTTGAATCTTCAACACTAACCCATAGCGCCGCCGCTGTCAGCCCAAGCTCAAATCCACGGCGGCGCAGCCAGAATAATGATCCCGTTACCAATCCGAAATTCAGTCAGGTTTACGGTCGCCACGACTTTTATGCTACTCGACTGTTAAAACCATCGAGGGAGCATTGGACACGATGAGTTTAAAGGGAAAAGCCGCCGCAATTGGAATCGGCGAATTAAAGCCCACCAAGGATGCGCCGCCGGAGGTGACCCCGCTCAAACTGATGGGTCAGGTCGCGGCCGAAGCCATCGCGGATGCCGGCTTGGAAAAGCGCGATATTGACGGCTTCCTGGTCGGAATGCCGTTTGCCGATCCGGGTATGCTCTACCCGGCGAGCGCGGCCGAGGTGCTGGGCATCAACCCACGTATGCTCAACCAGGTCGATATCGGCGGCGCCAGTCCCGCTGGGATGATTTGGCGAGCTACCGCCGCAATCGATGCCGGCCTGTGTAACGCGGTGCTATGCATCGTGGCCGACCTCAATCGGACCGGCGATCAGCGCGTGCCGGTGATCTCGGTACAGCGTGAATTCGAAGCGCCATACGGCAATATCGGAGCCAATTGCGGCTACGCAATGATCGCCAATCGCCACATGTTCGAATACGGCACCACGCCCGCGCAAATGGCCAAAATCGCGGTCGACCAGCGTACCAACGCGCTTAAGAATCCGCTGGCGACGTTCAATGACAAGCCGCTGACTATTGCCGATGTGCTCAATTCCCGCATGATCGTCGATCCGCTGCACATTTTCGAAATCGTCAGTCCATGCAGCGGCGGTGCGGCGGTCGTGGTTGCCTCGCCGGAGGTGGCAAAGCGCGCCAAACATCCACCGGTATGGCTACTGGGTGCGGGTGAGTATTCCAACCACGCTTCGATCACCTATGCGCCCTCGCTCACCGACTCCCCAATCAAACCAGCCGCCGATACCGCCTTCCAGATGGCGGGAGTTGAACGCAAGGATATCGACCTCGTGTGTCCCTACGATTGCTACACCATCACGGTGTTGGTGACGCTCGAAGATGCCGGCTTCTGCGGCAAGGGACAGGGTGGCCCGTTCGTGATGGAGCACGACCTTAGCTATGCTGGCGATTTTCCCTGCAACACGCACGGGGGACAGCTATCTTTCGGACAGCCTGGCTTGGGCGGCGGCATGAGTCATGTCACCGAAGCGATTCGGCAACTGATGGGTCGGGGCGGTGAACGCCAGGTCAAGGACGCGCAGCTCGCCTATGTCAACGGCAACGGCGGCATCATGAGCGAACAGGTCAGCCTGGTGATGGAGCGGCGGTCATGAGCGATTACATCAAACCCCTGCCGAAGCCCTCGCCCACCAGCCGCCCTTTCTGGGAGGCGGCCAAACGCCACGAGCTGAGCATCCAGCAATGCGACGCCTGTCACGCATATATCTATTATCCGCGCGACCGCTGTCCGCATTGCTTCGCTGATAAATTGAATTGGCGCCGGGTCAGTGGACGCGGCAAAGTCTACAGCTATACGGTTGTGCGTCGTGCCTCGACCCGCTCCTTTGCCGACGCGCCTTACGTGCTCGCAATCGTTGAACTCGACGAGGGCGTGCGCATGACCACCAACATCGTGGCGCCGCCGGAAAAGGTGAAAGTCGGGATGCCGGTGGCGGTGACGTTCGATGACGTGACGCCCGAACATACGCTGGTGAAATTCCAGCCCGCTTAGGACGTCGCACACGCGGCGGCACGGCAACGCCGCGCCATCGCGTGCGGCGCCGAAGTCGGCCTGCGGAGGCGGTGGCGTACGCGGCCCCGGAATTGAACAGGGAGCGCGCACGCCAAGGC
>JBOHWM010000086.1:0-4196 GCA_050736555.1 Binataceae bacterium (SeqCode) | reverse complement strand
TAATCGGGCTGTTCATATACAAGAGCGAATCGGAAAAGACTGAGCGAGCAGCTAAGGATCAGGCGCATTCACGATCCGAGCGGCGCTGAAAGGGCCTTCGCATCTAACAGGCTTGATATTTCGCGCTTCACCACCCGGCCAGTTTGCCCGGTCCAGTCAGCGAAACGGACGAGCGCTTTTTGCGATACTAGCCGCCCAGATTCACGTGAGATTATAAAATCGGATGGCGTTGTCAGTCAGAATATGGCGACGAGCGCTTTCCGGAAGCGTCTCACACGCTTTCTCGACCTCATTCAGGATGCCCGGGTAAGTGCAATCAAAATGGGGATAATCGGAACCCCACAGGATATTTTTGTCAAAACCCAATTCAACCATCGCTTTGAGGGTGCGTTCGTCAGGATCGAACGATAGGTAACAGCGCTCCATGAAGTATTCGGTCGGACGTCTCTTTAGCCACGGAACCATCGTGCCCATTTTTTCGTAATGGCCGTCCATCCGGTCGAGCCAATAGCCCACCCAGCCGACACCCGACTCCAAAAAGCCCAGCCTGAGCCGCGGATAACGGGCGAGTACGCCGCCGCAGATGATGTCCATGCAGGCTGCTTGCTGTTCGAACGGATGGCACACCATATGGAAGAAGAACGGATCGCGATAGCGATCGCCACCGAGCGTCGGCATACGCGTACCGAAGCTGGAATGAATCGCGACCGGAATGTCGAGTTCCTGCGCCTGTTCCCAGAACGGATCGTAGGCCGGATCATTGAGGCGCCGGCCGTTGAAAGGATTGGGACGAACGAAGACCGCCTTGAAATTGAGTTCTTTGACCACTCGGCGCATTTCCTTCACCGCCGCGTCGATATCCTGCAACGGCATCGGGGCGACACCATAGAGCCGGGTAGGATAGGGCCGGCAAAAATCCGCCATCCAATTGTTGTAGGCGCGGCAGGCCGCGACCGCGACTTTCGCGTCATCGAAATCGCCGTATATCAGCCATAACGAGGGGTACAAAACGGCGACATCGATGCGCTCGGCGTCCATCACTTTGATTCGTTCATGGGGGTCATAACTGCCGGGCAGGAGGTCATCCCAAGTCACCTTGCGGTTGCTCTCCTTATCAAGAAAGCCACCGGGAATGACTGAGCTTGCCACTGCACGTCCAATCGGCCGTTGCGGCTTGCCGTTGATCCAGAATACGTCTTCTCCATCCTGAGCGCGGCGAATCTGGATCATGCGCTCTCGATAGACGGGTTCCGTATATTCCTCCCAAAGCGCGCGTGGCTCGACGATATGGCCGTCGGCATCGATTATCTTCGGCATCAGAGCAAGTCCTCCTGCTTCTTTTAGTGAACGTCGGGGCCGCCTTGGATGTCAAGCCGGTCAGAATTCACAGCAGGCCTTCCACAATCGCGAGGCTAAGCGGCTCCTTGAAGCGCACCGCACCAAGAAAGCGGATACCAACCGCGCGCGTCAGGATTTCGGCGTTAGCGCGGACACTGCTCGAAGCCTCGGGCGTAAGGCTGTTGAGGATAACGCCGCGCACCGGGATTTGACGGCGCTTCGCGTAATCGCGGATCAACGCCGTCGCACCGACAAACCCCGGCTGATTCGCCGCAACGACGATCAGTTCGAGCCCGAAGCTATGCGCCATGTCGGCGAAACTCCAGCCGGAGCAAATCGGCGCTGCCAGACCGTCCGTCTCCTCGACGATCATCACCTCGCGATCCGCCGAGATTCGGAGATAAGCATCGTGGATACGCGCGCGCTCGGGTAAGGAACCGTCTCCGGCTTCTTGCGCATAAGGCGCCATCCCCGAGCGATAGCGATAGGGCGAGATCAGTTCAGGCGCATCGTCACAGGAGGCGGCGGCGCGCAGGGCCTCCGCGTCGTGCGACACCAGCATGCCGTCGCGTTCGTGGCATCCGGTCGCGACCGGCTTCATCACGCCAACGCGCATCGCGCGCACTTTGAAAGCAAACGCGAGCGCACAGCCGACCATGGTTTTGCCGCAGCCTGGTCCGGTCCCGCTGATGAGAAAACGAAGCGCCATCGCCTATCGCGTAGCGCATCCAGCGTCAATGAGACAAGCGCATTAGCGGAAACAAAGCCGGAGCGAGCAGGCGAGTCTGATTTTGGCCGAAAGCTCGCGCAATCGCCCACCCCACGGAACTGCGTTCAGGAGAGGAGTCTGCGACGTGCGCGTCAGAAACGAGGGGGCGGAGGCGAGATGGCGGATCGTTACAAGCCGAGCATACGGCGCAATTTCGTTGGACTGAAGCCGAGCATGGTTTCGCCGTTCACGCGAATCACTGGCACGGCACGAAAGCCAAGCGCGAGCAGTTCATCTCGCGCATCCGGGTCATCGGCCAGATTCTTCTCGACGAAGGTTACCTGATGGCGGGCGAGAAAATCTTTGGCCTGATGGCACGCGGAACATCCGATGTTGGTGTAGATCACGACTTCCATATTCACCCCGTGGCTTGATTCGCGGCGCTGGCACGTTTGCACGTTGGACAAGGCACCTCTCCGGCACACGAACCGCCGCAATTGTGGATCATGCGCTTGAGCGTGCGCCGCAAACGCCGCAGGCGCCGCAGCTCCCGATTCATGGCGGCAAGTTTGACCTCGGCTTTGCGCGTGACCGGGCCACATTCGCGCGTCGATTTGACGCCGAGGCTGAGCAGTTCTTTGATTTCGCGCAAGGAAAAGCCGAGCTCCTTGGCTTCGCGAATGAAACCGAGCCGGGCGAGGGTCTCGCCGGAATAAACGCGATAGCCCGAGCCATCACGCCGCGCCACAATCAAGCCGCGCCGTTCGTAAAACCGCAGCGTATCGATGCTGACCCGTGCCGCATGCGCCGCCGGCCCGATTCTCATCGATGCCTCTCGCCCTTAATCATTGGATTCCAGGTTAAACCCTTGACCTTGGTCCAGAGTCAATATGTCGCTCCGCCTTCAGCTTCGCTGGCCTGCGCGGCTATGCTTAGATCGGTGTATCAGTTTGATTTGGTGAGGTGCGCGCTTGGCCCGGACCTATCATGTGATCGACGCTGACGGCCATATCCTGGAACCGGCCGACCTGTGGTTGAACTATATTGAACCGAAGTTTCGTGGGCGCGCCCCCCGTCTGGCGACGATGCCCGAAGGCTATGAAGTGATCGAAATAGACGGGCATGAAATCACCGATAACGGTCCCGGGCGCAAACGCGTGAAAGTCGGCGCCACCGGCGCGATTGGCGCACGCCAAGGGGATGTCTCCGTGCATATCCGTTATGCGGAGGGACGGCGCGGCGGCTTCGATCCGCATGCGCGGATTGTCGATATGGATGAGGAATCAATCGACGCCGCGTTCTTATATCCGAGCTTGGGCCTTTTCCTGGGCGCGATAAGCGAACCGGAATTCGCCGCGGCGGTATGCCGCGCCTACAATCGCTGGCTTGCCGATTATTGTCAGCCTTATCCGGAGCGCCTGTTCGGCGTAGCGATGCTGCCGATGCAGTCGATTGATCTGGCTATTGGTGAAATGCGGTTCGCGGCCGAGAAATTGGGCTTTCGCGCCGGCTTCGTACGTCCCAATCCTTATAACGGCCGCGTGCTGCATAGCGCCGAATACGATCCGCTCTGGAACCAGGCACAGGCCATCGGCTTTTCCATCGGTATCCATAGCGGGGCGGAAAGCGGTCAGCCGACGCTTGCGATGGACCGCTTCGATGGCAGCCGCGCGGTGCGTCATTGTGTCGCGCATACGTTCGAGATGATGGCGGCCGCGACCAGCATGATCATGTGCGGAGTGTGTGATTGCTTTCCACGTCTCAAGGTTGCGTTCCTCGAAGCGGGCGGGGGCTGGATGGCGGGTTTGCTCGACCGCATGGATCGCCATTTCGATGATAAAGGGATGAACGACACTGGGCTAAGCACACGGCCCAGCGAGATCTTTCGCCGGCAATGTTTCATCTCGTTCGAACCAGTGGAGAAATCGTTGACGGTGCTGGCCGACTATATTGGTTCCGAAAATATCCTGTGGGCGACTGACTACCCCCATTTCGACGGCTTTTGGGGCGCGCCTCGCATGATAAAACAACTCGGTCTGCCGCCCGAGACCTTAGCCAATGTGCTGGCGCGTGGCGCTATCCGTTATTACGGCCTGGCTTCGCCAGGATTCTAGTCAACGCAGCCAACGCCATCAGCGGGGTACGGATT
>JBOHWM010000085.1:0-3884 GCA_050736555.1 Binataceae bacterium (SeqCode) | reverse complement strand
ACCAGACGCCGATGCGCAGTGGTCAACTGGCCTTGCACGTGCGCTTCACGTCATTACGGGCTTGTGCGGCCGCGGCGGAACTTAACCTGGCGGCGTGGCGGCTGGTCGACGAGGATGTCGACGCACGGCGGCTGATGCGGAGCGTGGCAAGCGCAATTGCCGTGGCTGAGGCGATCCAGCAGCGCGACAGCGATCCGCATGGTGGCTGTTACCCGATTGCGGCGTGGAAACGAATTGCCTTGGGAGACACCGGGGCGATGTTCCGGCTGGCGATCGGCTTTGGCGGCATGGAGCCGGAAGCGCCGATGATCGATGCGCTGAGTTATCTGAGGCACGGCTTGGACGATGTGGAGGACCTCATTGGCGCGGAGCCGGACCTGGCGGACGTGAAAGATGGCGTGCCGACGCTGTTGGCGTGCTTTGTGGACACGCGGAGCGAGAGTGCGTTGCGGGCGGCGGTTGAACCCGCGCTTGAATGGCTTCGGGGTGAGCCGCTGCGGGAGTGGAAGCCGTCCGAGTTCGAACCGTTTTTCGCGGACTTCGAGGCTAAGTGGCAAGAGCTAGAGCTACGGGCAAAGGAAGGAAAATAGCCAATGGCTAATCAAGCGATAATCACTCCGAACCTCGAATTGGGGCCCATCCTCAAGGGCGCCAGCGCGGCGCTGGAAAGTAATCATGTGCTGAAGGCCTCGCCGGGCCGTATCTTCAAGCTCACGGTGGCGCATACCTACACCACGAGTGGCGTGTGGGTGCTGCTGTTCGACACGGCGGCGGTTCCCGCCGACGGTGCGGTAACGCCCGATTGGGCTTTCCCGCTGGCGGCGGCGACCTCACAGGCGCAAGGCGGCAACATCGATTGGAATAGCTATCCGCGTGAGATGGTCCACGGGATCTGCGTGGCACTCAGTTCGGCGACCAGTCCGTTTACGCTGACCAGCCAGCCCAACGCTTTTTTCTCGTGGCAGGTGCAATGAGGAACGGAGAGATGACGCGGCGTTATGCGATTTGGCTGTTGCTGGCGTTCCTGTGCGGCTTGGCGGCTCCGGCGTGGGCCAGTGGGCCTCCAGTATGCACCATCTCCGGAACGGTCTATAACGCCGACGGCAGCGCGTTTGCGAATGGCTATGTGACCTTCCAGAACCTAAGCACACAGACTGAAAACGGCTATGTGGTTGCGCCGCAGACGTGGTCATCGGCGACCGACAGCAACGGCAACATGGCGGCGGTGACGATTCCGCAGGGCCTGCAGGTGCAGGCAACGCTGATCAAGCAGGGCGTAAGGGCGATCCCGCAGCCGATCACCGTACCGGCCAATTCGACGGCGAGCCTTGCCGCGTTGATCGCGTTAGGTCAAGGGCCGAGTCCAGTATCGCCGTTCAGTTCGATTCACCTGAGCGATCTGGTTGCGTCCATGGGCAACTACAGCATGGGCGGCTTTCTGCTGCAGGACGAGGGGGCCGCGCTAGTCGCGGGCGAGCCGCTGGTGTACGGCCAGAATGGAGCGCAACTGACGGCGACCACTGGCGGGATCGCACTGCGTTCCTCATCCGCCATCACAGGCGGTAGCGGATCGACCTTTAGCATCAACGCGCCAAGCGGACTGGCGAATGGTGATGTTGAGATTGCGGCGGTCAGCTTCGAGACGGCCGCGTGCTTTTATTATGGCGTTGTGCCGACGTTCACCCCACCTTCGGGCTGGACGCTGGTGCGCTCGGATTCCTACGCGACCGACCCGACCGCGATGACGGCGATTTGGGATCACGTCGTCACCAATGCGGGTGGCGAACCGAGTAGCTATTCGTGGACGATGAGCAACACGAATATGCAGGTGCAGGGCGGCGGCATCGCGGATTTCACGGGTGTCAATAATTCGACGCCGGTTGATGCTAGTTCCGGCGGTTCATCCACTGGCGTATTCGTGTCGCCAGCTGTCGCGGCGATGACGCTGGCGAATCCGAATGAAACCGTACTCGGCGTGGCGGGGAATTGCGGTGGCAACAGCACCGCCTATCCCGGCGTCGCGGCGATCACATCAATCATTCAGCAAGGTGGTAACCAAGGGCCGCTGGTATGGTCCTATTTGGCGGGTGGTAACGGGACGCCTGGCTACAATGTTTCGTATACCAACAACGGCGCCAATTCGTATTTCTTCGCGGCCTCGCAAGTGGCGCTGATTCCCTCCGCGACGGCGACCGCGCCGCTGCCGCAATTCGGCAAACTCGCGTCGTTCGCGAGTGATGTGGCGAACAATACACAACCTTATTCGGCGGCGGCCAATCCGCTGACCGGCTATAGCGTCAACGGACGTTTCAACGTGGTCGCTTATGGCGCCGACCCGACCGGACAGGCGGACGCGGCGCCCGCGATCAACGCGGCGGTGAATGCGGCCTGCACTTTCGCCGCGACCTCCTTTGACAACCTCGCGCCGACGGTGTTTTTCCCGACGGGGGTCTACAACATTGCCTCGGAACCGGTTCTCGACGCTTGCGCGCATCATCTCAAGTTCGAGGGCGTCAGCCAGTACGGTTCGGTACTCAAAGGCGGTAAGACGATTCCGCTGATACTCGCCTATCCTTCCACCATGATGGCGCAATTCGGCGCGGGTCTCGAAGCGGCGCCGCTGGTTGGTTCCAGTGGTAATTCGCTGGTCTTTGGCACTGGCGTTACCGGCGACTATTACAACCTTGGCGATGTACTTCATTCGATCAGCGCGACGCCGCTCAATGGACTGAGCCAGTTCACCGTCGAGGCTTTTATCAACGCGCCGTCCGCCTCGCCGGGCGGCGTCTGGGCCAGCGGCGGCGCCTTGAGGGACAATCCCGGTGACGGCGATTTGACCGGATTCGGCTATTTTCAGCCCGGCGCGACCACCACCTGCCAGCTTGACGTGGGCGGTACCGTCTACAAGGTGCAAGGTACTAGCGCCGCGTGCGGCACGGCTAATACGACTTGTTGGGCGGCGTGCGGCTATGACGGTTCGACCATCCGCGTGTATACCGGAGTGCCGGGCGCGACCGCGACGCTGGTGGCGTCACAGGCGGCCAGCGGAACCCTGGTACAGCGTTTCGATGAGACGATGGACCTGGGTGGTTATCCGACTCAGGGCTGGCCGGATGAGGGCGTCACTGGTATTTTCACGCCCTACACCGGCAAAGTCTTTTCCTTCCGGCTGTCAAATACCGCGCGCTACGGGGCGACGGCGCCGACCACGCCGAACGCGGAACTTGCCGGCGACGGCAACACGCTCCTGCTGATCAACGGCGACGTCGGGAATCCCTCGGCGGGTTTGATTGGCGCGGATTATGTCAACGGCAACGCATGGAATCCGCCGTCGAATGTCTATGACCTGGTGATACGCGGCGGCTCGTCGATTAACCAGGGGAAAGCGCCTTCGATTAGTCATTTGAACTTCTTCGGGGGGGCGGATGGCATCTTCGTTATCGGCGAGCCGGGCGCGCTGATCGATCACGTGAATCTGTTCGCGCAATCCCATGCGGGAATCCTGCTCTACAGCAACAGCTATGAAGACATCCTGAGCAACATCATCGAAAATAACAGCGGCGTGGTGGGAATCGAGGGTGACATCGTCAGCCAATACTACGTGAACAACGCCAAGATCATCGGCGGCTATGCGGGTCTCGTGGCGCCGTGGCATGCGGCCTATACCGAATGGTCGCCCAGCGACACGCCCGGCGTTGGAATACTGTTTCGCAATCCCGACATCGCCGACGAGAACACCTGCGTGACCTGCGACTTGGATACGGAAAATGGCGGCAGCGCGGTGCCCTTCGTGGTGGTGGGTATCGGCGGCGGCGACACGTTGGTCAGCCCCAATATGCAGACCAACGCCAGCGCCAACGTCGAGGGTATGGATATCGAAGGGC
>JBOHWM010000084.1:0-3617 GCA_050736555.1 Binataceae bacterium (SeqCode) | reverse complement strand
TCCGGAGACCCAACTGGAAACGGTCGAACGCGACGAGTTTCGCACGCGCATTCGTGCCGCATTCGATTTGCTGGAACGTAAGGTAAAAGCGGGTTGGCTGCGCTTTTACGGCACCGCGACCTGGAACGGCTACCGGCTCGAAATCACCAATCGTGCTCACCTGTCGCTGGCCGAAATGGTCGCAATCGCCAAGGAAGTGGCCGGCGATGAGCACCATTTCCGGGTGGTCCAGTTGCCGTATAATCTCGCGATGGCGGAAGCTTTCACCCGCCATAACCAGATGCTGCCCGACGGTACCCACGGCAGCCTGCTGGCGGCGGCGGATGCAAACAGCGTCACGGTATGCGCGAGCGCTTCGCTGTTGCAGGGCAGACTCAGCACGGGTTTGCCATCGGTACTAAGCGAGGCTTTCGGCATGCAATCCGACGCTCAGCGTGCACTGCAATTCGTACGCTCAACTCCCGGCATCAATGTGGCCCTGGCCGGAATGAGTTCGGTCCCTCATGTACATACCGCGTTGGGAACTGCGCGGACTCCGCCCGCTACGTTCGAGACCTTGATGAAGTTGTTCAAACCCGCCGATCACTAGCGGAGCGCTCTGGCGCGGAGCGAGCGGACGAGTCTGCGAGGTGCG
Organism: Binataceae bacterium (SeqCode); assembly: GCA_050736555.1. GTDB lineage: Bacteria > Desulfobacterota > Binatia > Binatales > Binataceae > JBOHWJ01. The sequence continues at coordinate 2,983 of JBOHWM010000084.1, read as the reverse complement.
TTAAAGATAGATGAAATTGATACGGGCGTTGATAATGAGTCGAGGTGGCAAATTGAGGTCACATGGTAATGCCGCTGGCCCGTTCGAGGCGCGTCCCTAACCACCCAAGGCGGCGCGGACGAAACGGAGACGCTGAGCGGCGGTCAGCAATTCCAGCGCGGTATATAGATAGCATAGCCAAGGGCCGATCAGCGGAATCACGGCCAGTGCGATGAAGAAAATGATCGCCTCGCCACGCTCGACTAGGCCGGGCGCATAGGTTATCAGCTTGTCGCCGCGTTCGAGCGCCGCGCCACTGGCTAAAAACACCGTGATATTGACGTACCAGCTTGCCACCAGCAGTAGGCATGGCAGGTAAAGCGCTGGCCGATGCCACGCGATACCTATGATCACGGCGCTCTCGACCAGACGATCGGCGCATAAGTCGAGGATTCCGCCAAACGCTGTCGGCGCCTCAAATTCGCGCGCGAGAGTTCCATCCACCGCGTCGAGCACGGCGCTGATTAGCAACAGCACGACTCCCCAGCCAAGCGCGCGCAACGCAAAGGCCACGCCGGCGACGACGCCAAATGCGAGTCCCGCGAGCGTCACCTGGTCGGGTGTGGCGCCGGCAACGAACAGCATATGGGCGAACCGCCGCTGCGCTTGTTTGACGGCGCGATGGCGCCCCAGAATCGTGTCGATCATACCCGCTGGCGTCGTGAATCGAAGGAGAATCGCGTCTAAACTTCTCCCCCCAACGATGCGATTAGGCGGTCGCCGGAGATGAGCGAAAAGCTTTCCTTGACGCCCCTCTCAGACTCCTAACCTTGAACGCGACTCGCAGACTCGTTCGCTCAGCTCCACTTCGTTGCGCCTAGTGTCGGCTTCGCTAGTGACCGATCTCCGGGGCGAGTTCCTCAAGACTTCTACCGCGCGTTTCCGGCGCGAATATTATCACCAACACGGCCCCGATCAGCGGCCCTACGGCAACGATTGAAACCGCATTGCCGAGCCCGCCGAGCGGACCTACCAGCGCGCCCGTGGTGAACGGCGCCATCAAATCCGCGATATTGCCCAAAACCTGCACGGTCAGACCGTAAGAGGTGGCGCGAATCGCGGTTGGAAACAACTCCGTCGAATAGGTCGCGGTTGCGGTGCGGGCGCCTTGGAAGGCGAACACCGTCACCACCATCCACGTCAGCATCGCGGCATGCATCGACGACTTGAACAACAGCACCACGGTTATCGCTCCGATAACGTAAAAAATGCTGGTCGTGGCTTTGCGCCCTATCCGATCAAGCAGATAGCCGGCCAGCAAATGACCGAGTGTGCCAATGACATAGGCGAGCACCACCGCTTGGCCGACCTGCGCCGAGCTCCAGTGATGGTCGCGTTTGGCGTAGATGGCGAAGAAGGTCACCGCCGGTCCGCGCACCAAACCCACGCAATTCCATAGCATCGCGATCAACAACAGGCGGCCGCGGTACGGACCACGGAGACTCGCAACCGCGCGGGTGAGACTCTCACGCATCCCGCGGATGATGCCGACCCGCGGGTCTTGCGCCATCCGCGAAAAGCGCACGGTCTCGTGCAAGTTGCGCCGCAAAAACGCCACCAACAAGAGCGGCACCACGCCAATGAAGTACATGCCGCGCCATCCCCATGATGAGCTGGCGACCGGGCTGTAGAGGCTACCGCCGAGAATCACCCCGACGAGCCCAACCATATTGAGGATGGCCACCCCCCGGCCGCGCCAGCTATCAGGGAATTCTTCGCTGACCATGATGGTGGCGACGCCGAATTCAGCCGAAAGAAAGAGTTGTGCGCAACTCTGGAAGACGGTGAAAGTGCCAAGGCCGCGCGAAAGCGCGGTAAGTAGTGTAAAAATAGTATAAAAGAGGACGGTATAAGAGACGATCGGTTTGCGCCCCACGCGATCGGCCAAAAGCACGACGAAAAACGCTGCGACGCCGCCCAGCCGCACGAACGATGCCATCTCGCCGATGGCGAAATCGTTCATATGAAAAGTGCGCGCGATATTGGGCGTGCAAAGATGAAAGATGGTGACGTCGTAACCCTCGAAAATGGTTACCGACATCAGCAACGATAGCATCAGCCATAGATAGCGGCCCGGCGGCTGGGGTGTGGCTGAATGAGGGGGAGAACCTGGAGACGAATGCGCGGATTCGGCTGGCTCGGCTGGTTTGTTTGGCGTCATCTCGGACCGGACAATGGGACGCGAACAAAGTCCCATGATCCGGGGACGGCGACAAGCCACCCCTCAGGGGTTTGAAACCGCGACATTCCAGTGGAGGGCAATGGCAAAGGCGTCCAGGCGTACGCTCGTGCCGCTTCTCCTTGGCATCTGGATGCTGGGCGTCTGGGCGGCGTTAGCGTGGGCCGCAGCAATCGATTTCCCTCCAACGCGATTGACCATTTACAATTATGCTGGAACGCAGCTAATCGGCCATTCGGTTTACCGGTTAAAGACCGTCGCGGGGAAAAAGATCGTCTTTGGCGAAAACCGTTACCTCGATGGCCAATACGACATTGAGCATGACGAGATCGTGCCCGGCGTCAGGGGCGGCGCGCCGCGTCTGCTCACGTTCGAGCATGACTACTTCGCCGCGGACGGCTCGCGCCAGATCACGGACAAGGCGGATTTTCAGACCGGCGCCGGATCATGCACCCAGTATCACGACGGAATCGCGTCGGTGCATGAGAAGCACTTCAGTTTCCCGTCCGACACTTACGCCGGCGCCGCCGTGATGATCCCGCTGCAGGACGACTTGCGGCGCGGCGTCAAAGGCCCCATAGAGTTCCACGATTTCAATTGCGTGCCGGGTCCGAGTGTTTTCACCGTACGCGCGTTCGTGCAGCCGGCGGGTCCCTGGCGATTCCATCCGGGCCAGTTGGCGCGCGTGGTGATCAAACCTTATTTCGGCTGGTGGAATTTCGCCGTGGAGATGTTCCTGCCCCAATTCGACGTCTGGTTCAACCC